>NZ_BMPE01000006.1 GCF_014647435.1 Deinococcus radiotolerans
CGTCCCTCTCTTCGAAAGGGTCAGATTCTGGAAGTCATCTCTGGAGCACTACCCGTACACCGTTGGGGATGCCGACCGCGATGGCCTCGGTGCCCTGCGCGGTTAGGGCGGTCAGGGTCTCGTCGGCGCCCCACTCGCCGCTGTAACTGGTGGCGGCGTCGAACACGTTCTGTCCGTCGTGAAAGTACACCACCGGGTACCGCCGCCCGCTGTCCGTGTAATAGGAGGGTGGCAGCCACACCAGCACAGGCCGGGTCGCGTGTTGCGCGTCGCCCACCCCATCCAGCTGCCAGAGTTCCCCGGTGACGGTGCTGTCCGCCCGGCGCGGGTAGGGCCGCCAGTCGGTCACGCCTGCCCCTCGACCAGCGCCTCCAGGCCCAGGCGGTAGCCCAGGAAGCCCAAGCCGCTGATCTTGCCGCGGCACACGGCCGCCGTGACGCTCTTGTGGCGGAACTCCTCGCGGGCGTCCACGTTGCTGATGTGCACCTCGATCACCGGGACGCGCTGCCCGGCGATGGCGTCGCGCAGCGCGTACGAGTAGTGCGTCAGCGCGCCGGGATTCAAGACGATGCCGGTAAAGCCGTGCTCCTCGGCCTCGTGGATCCATTCGATGAGCTGGCCCTCGTAGTTGCTCTGGCGGCAGGTGACAGCCTGCCCGAGTTCCGCGCCCCAGGCGTCGCACTGCCGTTCCAGGTCTTCGAGGGTCTGGGAGCCGTACACGCCGGGTTCCCGCAGGCCAAGTCGGTTGAGGTTGGGGCCGTTCAGCACGAGCAGCATGCCCGCAGCGTACCGCCCCCGGCGTGTGGGCCAGGGGCGGATTGTGCAGCCGTGATGAGGAGGGGAGCCTCAGGTCAGCAGGTCGAGGTCGCGGAGAGCCTGCTGCCAGCCGCTGAATTCCTCGCGCAGCACGCTTTCGGAAACGCGCGTCAGGTAGGGCTGGGCGAGGTCTTTCAGGAGCACGAAGCGTACGCCGTCCGCATCCGCCTTCTTGTCGCGGGCCATGAAGGTCAGGGCGTCCTCGAAGGTCACTGGGGGCAGAGGTGCCGGCTGCTGCCATGTCAGGAACGCGAGGGTGTGCCCGGTCAGGTCCGCGCCGCCCAGCGCGCGCGACAGCCGCGCCGCGTAGTGCATGCCGTACCCGACGGCGTCGCCGTGGGATACGCCGTGGTGCGTGACGGCCTCCAGCGCGTGCGCCAGCGTGTGCCCGAAGTTCAGGTACGCCCGCTCGCCGCGTTCGGTTAGGTCGCGGGTGACGACGCCCGCCTTCACGGCGATCGCGTCGGCCAGGGTATCTTCCAGCAGTGGGCCGCCGGGGCGGAACTCCGGGGACAGCACACGGTCCAGCAGGGTGGGATCGCTGATCAGACCGTGCTTGAACGCCTCGGCGGCGCCCTCGCGGAACACCGCGCCCGGCAGGGTGCCCAACGTGTCGGTATCGCACCACACGGCGCGCGGCGGCCAGAACGCGCCCACCAGATTCTTCCCCTCGGGGAGGTTCACGCCGGTCTTGCCGCCCACCGCCGCGTCCACCATCCCCAGCAGCGTGGTGGGCAGCGTGTAGAACGCCACGCCGCGCAGGTAACTGGCCGCCACGAAGCCCGCCAAGTCGGTCGCCGCGCCGCCCCCCAGCCCCACGACTGCGCCGTCGCGGGGGATATTCGCCCCCGCCAGTTGCGAGAGCACCCCCGAGAGCACCTCCAGCGTCTTGCAGTCGTCCCGCGCGGGGACGGGTACGGTCACGACCGGATTCAAGGCGGCCTGCACCCGCGCCACGAACTCGGCGGGCAGGTCGGTGGGGTGAATCAGGGCGACGTGCCGCTCGGGGACCCTCAGCGTGCCCAGCAGTCCCGCACCGACCTCCACCGCGTACGGCTGCGCGCCACCGATCTCAATCCGACGCACGCGACTCCCCGCCACCCGCCGCGTCCAACGTGTGATCGTGCGCCACATGATCGAGGGCCCAGGCGTGCTGCGCGTCCGCCCACGACCACAGGCGGTCGATGATCTCCTCGACGATCTCCTCGCTGGGCCGCCCGTCACTGTGCACGTGAATGGTGCCCTGCTGGTACACCGGGGCGCGCTCGTCCATCAGCGTGCGGATGCGCTCCAGGGGGTCCTCGGTCCGCAGCAGGGGACGGTCGCTGTGCTTCGTGCGCTGGTACACCGTCTCTGGCGTCGCCCACAGCACCACCACCGGCCCACGCTCCAGCAGGCGGCGGCGGTTGTCCTCCTGAATGAAGGTCCCGCCGCCCAGGCTGATCACGGCGTGCTCCAGCCGCGTCACGCGCTCGACGACCTCCTGCTCGCAGGCGCGGAAGTACCCCTCGCCCTCCTGCGCGAACACCTCCGGGATGCTCTTGCCGACCACCCGCGTGATCAGCTTGTCGGTATCCACGAAGTGCAGCGCCAGCGCCCGCGACAGTTCCCAGCCGATCCGGCTCTTGCCGGTGCCCATGAAGCCCGCCAGCGCCACCCACGACACCGGACGCTCGATGAGGCCGGAACTGAACATGGGGGACAGTGTACGGGAATCCTCCGGGAGCGGCGTGACGCTTCCCCCGATCCAGTCCTCAGGAACCTCCCGCAGGTGCTCCGTCAGCCCGGCCTCCAGACCCACCCGGAATGCCCGCAGGCTGCGGCTTCGGCCCCCCTCGGTATCGTTCAGCATGCGGCTCAGTACGTCTGCGCGAAGGCCCGCGCCGCCGCCACCCGCTCCTGCAACTCCGGCAGGGTGTCCCCACCGAACTTCTCCAGGATCGCCTCGGCCAGCACCCAGCCGATCACGCACTGCAGGATCACGCCCGCCGCCGGAACAGCTGTGGTGTCGCTGCGCTCGCGGGCCGCGTCGGACGCCTCGTGCGTCACCACGTTCACGGTCGGCAGCGGTTTCATCAGCGTGGCAATCGGCTTCATGGCGACCCGCACGATCAGCTCCTCGCCGTTCGTCATACCCGCCTCCAGGCCGCCCGCGCCGTTCGTGTCGCGCGCGTACGTCCCCTCCCGGTAGTACACGGCGTCGTGCACGCGGCTCCCGGGCTGCACGGCGTTCTCGAAGGCCCGGCCGATCTCCACGCCCTTCATCGCCTGCACGCTCAAGGCCGCCTGCGCGATCTTCCCGTCCAGCTTGCGGTCGTAATGCACGAACGACCCCAGGCCAACCGGCAGGCCCCGGAAGCGCACCTCTAGGATGCCGCCCAGCGTGTCGCCGTCCTTCTTCGCCTGATCGATCCTCTCCCGCATCTGCGCGGCGGCGTCCTCATCCGGGGTGCGCAGGTCGCTGTTCTCGATGGCATCCAGCGCGGCCCAGCTGAACGGCATCCGCGTCTCGATCCCTGCGAGGCTCGACACGTAGTTCGCGCCCTCCACACCCAGTTCGGACAGCAGCTTCAGCGCGATGCTGCCCACCGCCACGCGCGCCGCCGTCTCCCGTGCCGAGGCCCGCTCCAGCACGTCCCGCAGGTCCTTATGCCGGTACTTCACGCCGCCCGTCAGGTCCGCGTGACCGGGCCGCGCGTCCGTCAGGGCCTTCTTGCGTGGCTCGCCCCCCGGCTCGGGCGACATGATCTCCGTCCAGTTCCGGTGATCCTTGTTCGCAATGGCCAGCGTGACCGGCGCGCCCGTCGTCCGCCCGGCCCGCACCCCGGAGAGGATCTCGGCCTCGTCCGTCTCGATCACCATGCGCCGCCCACGCCCATACCCGCCCTGACGCTTTCGCAGCCACGGGTCAATGTCCCCCTTGCCAAGCGGCAACTGGGAGGGCAACCCCTCGATGATGGCCGTCAGTTGCGGCCCGTGCGATTCGCCAGCGGTCAGGTACCTCATGCCTCCCGACTGTACCGCCTGCTCCGCAGACGCCCGGCGCCCCTGCACAAACAAAGCGCGCCCCCACCACGCAGGCAGGGGCGCGCCACCGAAATGACTTACTGAACGATGTTCCCGGTGATGACCACCAGCAGCTGCGTCTGCTGCTTGGTCGTGCTCTGTGACCCGAACAGCGCCCCCACCACGGGAATGCTCGACAGGAACGGCACGCCCGCGTTCGTGGTGGACTCCTTGGTGGCCAGCAGCCCGCTGAGCAGCAGTGTCTCCCCGTTCTTGAAGGTCAGCGTGGTCTGCGCCTCGCTGTTCGTGAACTGCAGGAGATTCGGCAGGGTCGACGCATTGATGGCTGTCTGGAGCGCATTGACCTGCCCGCGCACGCGCAGTGTGATCGTGCCGTCCGGCGCGACCTGCGGGCTGAAGAAGTCCAGATTCACGCCGTAATCAATCTGCTTCTGAATCGGCGGCACGCCAGCTGCGGACGAGGGAATGTTCACTTCCAGGCGGCCGCCACTCTTGACGCTGGCCGCCGCGTTGCTCGACGCGTTCTGCGTGTCCCCGGCCGTGCCCAGCGAACGCTGACCGCTCTGCATGGTGATGCTGCCGTCATACACGCTCTTGCTCAGTCCCTGGTTCTGCAGGGTGTTCAGCGTGGCGCCCAGGTTGAAGCCATATAGACTCTGCGTCGGGTCGAATGACACAGCCAAGCCGTTTGCAGCGCCGGTAGAGATGTTGAAGCCCCCGAAGCCCGCCTTGAGGTTCACGCCCAGGCTGCGCGCAGCGGTCTCCGTGATCTCCTGAATGCGGACCTGCACGTTGATCTGCGGCACCTTCTGATCCAGCTGCGGGATCAGTTCGGCCACCTGCGTCACCTGACCGGCCGTACCGCGCACGATCAGCGTGTTCGTCCGCTTATCCGCGATGATCGTCACGGCGTTCGCTCCGGTGGCCGCAGGGGCCGTGGTGACGGGGGATGTCGCGGTCGTCGTGGTGCCCGTGGTTGCCCCGGTGATCTGCGTGGTGCCCAGATCGCGGGACAGCGTGCCTTCCAGCGTGGCCTTGACTTCCTCGGCGCTGGAATTCACGAGCGTGAAGACCCGCTGCGTGATCTGCTCGCCGGCCACGACCGGTGCGGCGCGGTCCACCTGACCCAGCAGGGTCAGTGCAGCGTCCAGCTGGTTCTGCGGGCCGGTCACAACCAGCTGCCCGGTCTGCCCGACAGGCGTGACCTTCAGGCCCGGGTACTGGGCGGCCAGCAGCGCCACGATGTCAGCCTGTGCGCCCTTGACGGTGTACACGCGCTGCACGGTCTGCACCTCGGCGGTACCTTGCGTCGCTGCCGTGCCGGTCGTGGCGGGTGTGGTGTCCAGCTGCGCGAGCAGGCGGGTCACCTCGGCCACCTCCTTGTTCGTGCCGCGCACGATCACGGCGTTGCTGCGCACGTCCGGCACGATCCGCAGCGTGCTGCTGTCCAGCTTCACGTCGACCAGCGTGCGGGTCACGCCGACCGTGTTGCCCTGCGCGTCCTTCTGTGGGGTCTCGCTGTAGGTGGGCGTGCCGAAGAACAGCTTCACCTGCTGGCTGGCCTGCGTGGCGTCCGCGTTCTTCAGGGTCACGGTGCGCTGGATGGGTGTGTTGCTCACGCGCAGGACCGGCTGCCCGGCCAGGGTCACCACGTCGTAGGTCAGGCCGTACACGTCCATCAGCAGCGGCCACACTTCATTGAACGGCTTGTTCTGGAAGGAGTACACGACGGGACGGGTGGCGTCGGCGGCCGTGCCGGCCGCGGCCGACCCTGTGGTCGCCGCGGGGGCGGTCCCGCTGGCCTGCGGCAGGGCGTCCACGTTCGTGTCCAGGATCAGGCCGTACCCGGCGCTCTTGGCCAGCGCGGCCAGGAGGCTGGACAGCGGCCCGCCGTAGCGGCCGATCTCGACCGTCACGCTGGCGTTTGTGAGGAGTGGGTCGGCCACCGAGGGGGTCGTGGGGGCGGTCTGAGCGGCGGCCATGCCCAGTGCAGCGGTCAGCAGGAGAGAAGCGAAGCGTTTAGTCATGGCTCACCTTTTATCCAGTTCGAGGGTCTTGGAGTCGTTACCGAGGCTGAGGGTTGCGCCGGTCGCCGTGACTTCCTTCACGGTGACTTGGCTGTCCGGCAGGGTCTGTCCGACAGCCACGACCACGTACCCGTCCTTGCTGCGGAAGATGGCGGTGTTCACCGGGCCGAGCACCACGGCATTGAAAGCGAGTTGCTGCGTCTGAACAAAAGCGTCGAGCGACGAGGCCGTGGAGGAGGTCGCGCCGGGGACGCCGCTGCCGACCTCGCTGATGACCTCCGGCGTTCCGGGGGTTGGCGCGCTGGTCGGGAGGGTGCTGGCGGGCGTGGCGCTCGGCGTGGCCTGCGCAGTCACGTTGGGCACGCGGGTCAGCGTGGGGACGTTCACGCCAGCCACTGGCGGTTTGACCGGGGCGGTGACGGCCGTGGCGGTCGGGGTGTTGACGGGCGTGACGGCCACGGTGCCGCCCGACGTGATGGGCGTCACGACCGGCGGGTTCGTGCCGCCGTCCGCGCCGGGAATGGTCGGGACCGGGATCGGGCCGGTGCTGCTGCCGCTTGTGGGGCCGGACGAGCCTGGAATCGAGTTCAGGCCGAGCGCGCCGCCCGTCTGGATCGGGGTGATTGTGGGCGTGCTGGCCACGGGGCTGGGGTTGCTGCTGGTCGTGCTGGCCTGCGTGGGGGTGGGTTCAGGGGCGCTGCTGGTCGGCGTGGCGCTGCCCTGCGCCTCACCCGTGCCGTCCAGCGCGAGGGGCCGGAAGGGGTTCGAGCCGGGAATTGCGGCCAGCGTGCCCGCGGGGTTGATGCCGGCTGGCGTGGGCGGAGTGTCGGCCGGTTCGGCCGCGCCGGCTGTGGTGCCCGCGTCCCCGGTGGGGAAGGGCGGGATGACCTCGACGTCCACCTTGCCGCCGGTGGCCACGCCACTGCCTTGCCCGGCACCCTCGCCGGATGCCTGGGGCGTGGTGACGGGCACGGTGTCGCCGGGCGTGGTGACGGGCGTCTGCCCGGCGGTCGTCTGCGGGTCGGCCGAGTCGCCCCTGTTGGTCAGGACGTACCACAGGCCAATCGCAGCGACGAGCAGCAGCAGGCCCAGCAGCAGTTTCATTTCACGGGAGAGTTTGACGGGCGCGCGCGTCACGGGTTGCCTCCTGCCGGGGCGGGTGCGGCGGGCGCAGCGTCAGGCGCGGCCGGGGTGGTGCCCGCCGCGGGCGTGCTGGCCTGCGTGGGATCGAAGGTGTACACGGTCAGGGCCAGCGTCCCTTCCAACCTGGGATCGAAGCTGTCCGCCTGCGGAAGCTGCAGGGCCACGTTGTTCACGTTCGTGAAGCGGCTCATGGTCTCCACCGAGCGCAGCAGCTGGAACAGCTGCCCGAAGGTGCCGGACACGTTTACGTTCAGGTTGATGGGCCGCACGCCGCCGGGCAGTCCGGTGGCGGCTGCGCTCGCGACGGTGAAGTTCGACATCGTGGCCCCGGCCGCGGCGGCGTTCAGGCGAATCTCGTCCAGGATGCGGTAGTAGTTCGCGGTCTTGGGGAGCGCGGCCAGGAAATCGTCCTGCTGTACCTTGAGCCCGGCGACCTCCTCGCGCAGCGCGGGAAGCTGCTGGGCATTGCTGCGCATGACGGCCACGCGGCTCTGTGCGGTGTCGAGATCGCTTTGCAGCAGGCTGATCTCCTGCTGGCGCGCCTGGTAGCGCATGGTGTACCACAGCGCCGCCACCACAATGCACGCGGCCAGCACGATGAAAAAGAGGTTGCGTGGCGAGAGCTTAATTGACACGGCCGCCCCCTTGCGAGCTGGACGCACCCGGCGCGGGCGGAGCCTCCGGGGTGCCGCCGGCCGGGGTCGTGGTCGGGCTGGTGGCGGCCGCGTCGCCCTTCACGATGCCGACCGTGGCATTGAAGGTGTAGCGGCCCGTCTCACCCTCAGACTGGAGACTGCGGAAGTTCACGCCGAAGTTCGGGTTGTTCTCGAACGTCCGCAGGAAGTTCACGACCGCCTGCTGACTGCTCGCTGAGCCGCTCAGGTCAATTTCACGGGTCACGTTCTGACCAGTGTACACACCGTTCTGCTGCTGAGAGGCCAGGTTGGTGGCGTCCACCGGGCGAATGGTCAGGCTCTTGAGGGCCACGCCACTGCCGCCCGGAAGCTGCGCCGTGAAGCTGGCCAGGTCGTTCGTCCAGTAGGTCTTGGCGTCGCGCAGCTGACCGGCGATGGCGGTGACCTGCTGCAACTCGGTCTTCTCCTGTGTCAGCTGCCTGAACTCGCGGTCGGCGGGGGTCAGGGCGGCGATCTCACCGTTGACGCTGTCCAGTTCTTTCTTGATGTTCCCGATCTTGGTGGCGGTGGCGACCTCCACGCCCAGCAGGATCAGGGCGGTGAGGACGGCCACGCCGATCGCGGCGGGTTGCCACAGCGTGGGCTCACTCTGCTTGCGGTACTGCTGCGGCAGCAGGTTGACTTCAACCACGGCCGGTCACCCCCCGCAGCGCCAGGCCGAGCGGCACCGTGAATTCTGGCGCGTTGGCCTGCAGGTACCCGGTATCCACGTTTGCCTGATCGGTCTGCACGGTCAGCCAGGGGCTGGCGACCTCCACGCGGAAGCCCAGCGCGTCACTGATTGCGGCGGCCAGGCCGCGCAGTTTCGCGCCGCCCCCGGCCAGGAACGTCCGGTCGATGACCACGTCGCCGCTCTGCACGCGGTAGAACTCCAGGCTGCGGCGGATCTCGGTGATCAGGTCACCCAGGACGGGCCGGACGACCTCGAACACCCGCGCGGGCGAGTACTGCTCGCGGGACATGTCGAAGTTCAGCAGGTCCTCCTCGTCCTCGGTGGGGGTCGTGGCGGTCGCGTAGCCCAGCTTGACTTCCTCGGCGGCACTGAAGTCCAGATCGAAGGCCTTCTGTAGCGCGGTCGTGAAATCGTCCGCGGACACGTTGATGTTGCGGGCCATCAGGACGCGGTCGCCGCGCACGAGGTTGATCACGGAGCTGCTCGCGCCGATTTCCATGACGAGCGCGACCTCGCCGGATTCGGTGTAGTTGCTGCCGGTCAGGGTGCTCTTGGTGAGGTGTTCGCCCAGCAGATTGCCGCGCAGGGCGCGCAGGGCCGCGAAGGACTTCAGGTCCACGATGCTGGGTTCCAGGCCCGCGAGGCGCAGCACCTCGACCTGACGCGCCACCGCCTCGGTCGGCGCAGCCGCGATCACGACCTCCATCTGCCCGTCGTCAGGGACGTTGGCCGGATCGTCCAGCAGGTCGAAATCGAGGCTCACGTCATCGATGGGGTAGGGGATGTACCGTTCCGCCTCCCACTTAATGGCTTCCTGCAGGTCCTTGCGGTCCATCTTCGGCACCATGATGTTGCGCGTGACCGCCACTTGGTTCGGGACCGAGGTGACGGCGAAGCGGTTCGTGATGCGGTGCTCGGCCAGCAGGTTCTTGAGTTCGGTCGCGACCGCCTGCGGCTCGACCACCAGTCCGTCCCGCATGCTGCCGATGGGCGTGGGCACCATCACAGCGTGCTGGAGGGACGGGGGCGCGCCGGGGCGCAGGGCCACGACCTTGATGGCACTCGTGCCTATTTCCACGCCCAGGGCATTCGGGCGTGGACTGAGTAAGCGGTTCAGGAAACTCGACATTCTCCCTCCAGGATCAGGCGGATTTTAGCATTCACTCATCTGGCGGCGGGAAGGCCGGAGCAGGCGGTGAGACGACGACGCACGGACAACGAAGTGAGGACCACGGGAACTCCATATAACCACCTCACCACTCACGCAATCCTGACTCCCTGAAACGCACGCGGCACGTCCGGGCGCGCTTCTCAGCTCCGGTCACCTGCTGCCGCCTCCGAACCCTGGTGGGCACGGCACGAACAGCCCGGTCACCCACCCCGTACATGAAGGCTTCTTGAACGGGGTGCTTTAGTACACCACAAGTCAGCCCCACAATTCACGGAATTCCTCACGTCCAGGTGAGTTCCAGGCACGAATCACATGAGTTCACCCGCTGCCATGCCTATAGTCTGGGCAGCGCGTCAGGTGAGGGCATTCAGCACAGAACTCTGGCCGTCAGCGGCCCTGAACGGCTCAGCGGGCGACCAGATCCGGCGAGAACACCCGCACGCGGCCCTCGGGCGTGACCGTCACCAGCCACGGACCCACCACCCCCACCCGGCCCGGCCCGTGCGGCACACTAGCCCGCACGACTCCCGCCGCATCCACCCGTTCCAGATTCAAGCCCGTCAGGCGGTACGTCCCCGCACTGGTGACCACCTCGGGCACCGTGCCGCCCCGCACGCCATCTGGCACCCAGTTCAGCAGCGTGAACCCCGCCCCCGGCTGCACGGAATTGTCCGGCACCCGCACCACCTGACCTGCCCGCAACACGTACTCCAGCCCGTCCCCACCCGTCAGCGCGGCCACCGGCATGCCCAGGACCCCACTGGCCGCCGCCCCGCTGTACTCCACGGCGCTGCCGTTCTCCCGGTACACCCGGGAGGCACTCAGCGCCGCCACGCGGCCCACGTCCACTGTGCGCGGTACGCCGTCCAGCGTCACCACCGCCGCCAGGGACGGCACGCCCGCCCACGCCTGACCGTCATGCCACGCGACATCCACCGTCGCCGGCAGCGCCGGACACGCCGCCTGGAAGGACGGCGCGCGCGCCACGCAGGCCCGGCCGTTCACCACCCACGCCACGCCCGCCTCACTGAACGCCGCGCGCAGCGCCCCCGCCGGGGATGACGAGAGCGTTGGCGCGCAGGCGGTCAGCGCACCCAGAAGCAGAGCAGGCAGGAATCGCACCCCTGCATTCTGCCGGACCCTGCCCGGCAGCGGATGGCGGCTTCATGACAGCTGGTT
The DNA here is from genome assembly GCF_014647435.1 of Deinococcus radiotolerans. Lineage (NCBI taxonomy): Bacteria > Thermotogati > Deinococcota > Deinococci > Deinococcales > Deinococcaceae > Deinococcus > Deinococcus radiotolerans. Next base: position 10,732 of record NZ_BMPE01000006.1, read on the forward strand.
TCCACCGCCACACAGCGTTCAGCAGGCAGAAAGTGGGGGACTGAAACTCAGGCGCAAAAGTGGGCCATGCCCTGCTCGTTCGTCGGCTCTGGCCTCTGCCGTGACGAACGATCGGACAGACTGCGGCGACGCACGCCCGGTTCGGCTGTCCGGTCAGTCGCCACGGGCGTCCAGAAGCCCCTGCACCACCACGTCCAGACCCACGCCCTCCTGAGCGCGCCGCTCGGGCGTCCAGCTGATCCCGCGGCTGGCCTTGACCAGCACCACGTCCCCCTCCTGCACCTGGGCGAGCAGCGCCTCCAGCAGTTCCGGCACCGTTGCGTAGGCCTGCTCGCCCAGCTCGGCAGCGAACGCGCCCACCCCGAACGTCACGTCCGCACGCTCCCGGGCGTACGCGCCCACCTCAGCGTGCAGCGCCCGTTCCGTCGGGCCGAGTTCCAGCATGCGGCCCAGCACGCTGATGCGCCGCCCCTCCCAGCCGCTCAGGGCGTCCAGCGCCGCCCGCACCGCCACCGGCGAGGCGTTGTACGCATCATCAATGACCGTGAACCGGCCCGGATGCACGCGGTACCGGCCGCCCGGCACGCTGACCCCCGCCAGCCGCTCCGCGGCGCCCGCTAGGTCCAGACCAGCCTCGCGGGCCAGGTGCAGGCTCAGTACGGCCGCCTCGGCCTGCACCGTGGACGCCAGCGGCAGCGTCACGGGCCGCCCCGCAAAGGAGAACGAGGCGCCCTCTGGCGTCACCCGCAGGTTCTCACCCGCGAACGTCACCGGTCCGAACCCGTAACTGTCCACGCCCGGGTAGAAGGCGGCCGCCTGCGACCCCACCAGCGAGCGGACCGGCTGCCCCTGCACGTCCCGCAGGATCACGCCCTTCTCCCGCACGATCCCCTCCATGCTGCCCAGCTGCTCCAGGTGCGCCGGACCGATGGACGTGATCACGCCCACATCCGGACGCACCAGGTCCACCAGTTCCGCCATTTCGCCCACCCGGTCAATCCCCATCTCCACCACCAGGGGCCGCCCAGCACGCCCGAACTCGACCAGGAAGCACGCAATGGCCGGCATGGTGTTGAACACCGGCATGAAATGCGCGTCCAGCGCCGCCGCCGCGTAACTCTTCGCCGTGGTCTTCCCGGCGCTGCCCGTGATGCCCACCACCAGCGGCGCGTGCTGCCGCTCCGCGCGGCCCCACGCGAACAGCGCCTCCCTTGCGTCCGGGACCCGCACCGCGCGCGGCACGTCCAGATCCGTCAGCACGAACGGCGCGCCCGCCGCGAGTGCCTGTTCCACGAACGCATTCCCATGCCCCCGCTCGCCAGGCAGCGCCACGAACGCCACATCCGGTGAGGCTTCACGCGAGTCCCAGGTGAGGCGCCGCGCCACGCGGGCCTCCGGATGAACAGCAGCCTGAAAAGGAAGAGGCAGGTGTGGGTCCAGCATGCCCGGCAGGGTAACACCCCCGCCCGGGGGAACCATGCCCCCAGCAGTGGCGCCCGCCCACATTCACAAACCGCCCGGGATGAGTAGACTGTTTGGGCCATATGAAAACCCTGCCTGTTCTGCTGCTGACCGTGTCACTGGGCCTCACCGCCTGCACCACGGGTCCCCTCACGCCGGTTCCCACGAATGTCACCATCCTGGGCCTGAATGACTTCCACGGGAATCTCGCCCCAACGAGTTTCACCACCGCCGAGGGCGCCAAGATCAGCGCCGGCGGCATCGAGGCCATCGCGGCGGAAGTCAACGCGGCCAGGAAAGCCAACCCCAACACCGTCCTCGTCGGCGGCGGCGACCTGATCGGCGCCAGCCCCATCAACAGCGGCCTGCTGCGCGACGAACCCGCCGTGTACGCCCTGAACGGCATGGGCATGAAGGTCAGCGCGCTGGGCAACCATGAGTTCGACCAGGGCCTGGACGAACTATTCCGCATGCAGAACGGCGGCTGCGCCAGCAACGACCCCAGCAAGGCCTGCAAGTACGACACCACCTACACCGGCGCCACCTTCAAGTGGATCGGCGCGAACGTCGCGTACAACGCCACCTCCGGCAAGACCGGCACGCCCTTCGCGCCGTACATCATTCAGGACGTCAACGGCCTGAAGATCGCGTTCGTGGGCGCCGTCACCAAGAGCACCCCCGGCATCGTGTCCCCCGACGGCGTGAAGATGCTCAACTTCACCGACGAGGCCGCCGCCGTCAACAAGTACATCCCCGAGATCAAGGCCAAGAAGCCCGACGCAATCATCATGCTGATCCACGAGGGCGGCGAACTGGCCGAGGGCAGCACCGACAAGTACAACACGGTCGGCTGCAAGACCCTCAGCATCAAGAGCGCCATCGTGGACATCGCCAAGCGCGTGGACCCCGCCGTGAGCGCCATCATCAGCGGGCACAGCCACCAGGGCTACAACTGCCTCGTGCCCGACCCCACCGGCAAGGACCGCATTGTGATCCAGGGTGACTTCTACGGGCACCTGCTGCAGCGCCTCGACCTGGTCGTGGACAAGGCCAACCACCGCGTCATGCAGGTTCAGGCCGCCAACCTTGTCGTGAACTACGACGCCCGCAAGGCCGACGGGACGCTGGACCCGAACATGACCAGCATCCTGACCAAGACCAACGAGAAGGTCGCCGCCATCAAGAACGTTGAGATCGCCAAACTGGGCGACCCGCAGATCCAGCGTGGCATCAGCAACGCCCGCAACACTGAGTCCGCGCTGGGCGACGTGATTGCTGACGCACTGGTGTACACCACCCAGGCCCAGGGCAGCCAGATCGGCCTGATGAACCCCGGCGGCATCCGCGCCGACCTCCCGGATGCCACCGCCATCAAGGCGGGCAACGCAGTGAACTTCGGCGATGTGTTCGCCGTGCATCCCTTCGGCAACACCACCACCGTCCTGACCCTGACCGGCCAGCAGATCAAGGACCTGCTGGAGCAGCAGTGGAGCGGCGCGAACGCCTCCGCCGTCAAACTGCTGCAGGTGTCCGCGGACTTCAGCTACAAGTACACGCTCAGCAACCCCGACGGGCAGCGCGTGAACATCGCCGACATCACCTTCAAGGGCGCGCCCATCAGCGCCACGGCCACCTACCGCGTCGCTACGAACAACTTCCTGGCCGCGGGTGGCGACAACTTCACGGTGTTCAAGAACGCCACGAACGTCGTGCAGCTGCCCGGCCTGAGTGACACGGACGTGCTCAGCACCTACCTGAAGGCGTTCGGTCCCAACCTGAAGAACGTGGTCCAGAACCGCATCATCAAGCTCTGATCTGAGCCGCCTGCTGCCCGCCCCGGCCCGCGCCAGGGCGGGCGCTTGCCGTACCCTGAACGCATGGCCCACCATCACCTGAAGCTGGACGCGCTGCACACCGTCTGGGACAACGCCCTGTCGCCTGCCCTGACGGTCGCCAGTGGGGATACGGTCACGCTGGATACGCTGGACGCTTCCGGTGGGGGCGTGGCGCGCCGGGTGCTCAGCGGTGAACTCAGCGCCCCGCCCACGCTGATTTCCCCTATTGAGGCGGACGCGCGGGCCCCATTGGGCGGCCCCCGTGGGCATCCGCTGACCGGGCCGGTCTTCGTGGAGGGCTCCCGGCCGGGCGACGCCCTGCGCATCGAGCTGCTTGAGGTGCGGACCGCCGCGTGGGGCTGGACCGGCTGCCGGCCCAACGGCATTGGCCTGCTGGATGCGGCACTGGCCGCCGAGGGTCTGGAGTCCTACACGCACATCTGGGATCTGCGGGCCGGGACCCACGCGGACCTCAAGCCCGGCGTGCGCGTGCCTCTCGCGCCGTTCCCCGGGGTGATTGGCGTGGCGCCCGGCGCCAGCGGACCGCACCCGACCGCGCCGCCCCGGTCGGTCGGTGGGAACATGGATATCCGGCAGCTGGTGGCGGGAAGCACCCTGTGGCTTCCGGTCGAGGCGCCCGGGGCGCTGCTGTCCGTGGGTGACCTGCACGCCGCGCAGGGCGACGGTGAAGTGTCCGGGACCGGCATCGAGACGGCCGGGCAGGTGACGTTGCGCGTACACGTGGAGCGTCAGGCCGGCATTACCATCCCTGAATTCACGACGCCCACCAGCGGCGGCCGCAGCGGCGCCTGGCACGCCACCACCGGCCACCACCCGGACCTGATGACCGCCGCCCGGATCGCCCTGCGCGCCCTGCTGCGTCACCTGGAACGGCGCGGGCTGACGCTGCCTGAGGCGTACGTGCTCGCCAGCGCCTGCGTGGATCTGAAGATCAGTCAGATCGTGGACGCGCCCAACTACACTGTCAGCGCGTTCCTGCCGCTGGACATCTTCATGGAGGGCTGACTGGCCAGGGCTTCTACGCTTCCAGGGCGGCGTGCAGGGTCCCCGGGGTCAGGAGGTGTCCGCCCTGCACCACCAGCTGAATGGTGCGGGTGGCGCGGATGTCGGTGGTGGGATCGCCCGCCACGACGAGCAGGTCAGCCACCGCGCCGGGCTGGACGCGGCCCAGGTCCGCGCGGCCGAGGAGATCGGCGGCGGTACTCGTGGCGGCGCGCAGGGCCTGTGCGGGGGTCAGGCCGGCCTGCACCAGCCGCTCCAGTTCCGCGTGCAGGCCCCCGCCGGGCAGGGTGAAGGCTCCGGCCGGGGTGTCGGTGCCCGCGCCGACCCGACCACCCAGCTGGGCGATCCGAACGGCGAGCTGCGCGGCCAGCCGCGCGTCTGCCTGCGCCAGGGACCGGATGGGCCGGGTGCCCGCGTGCACGACCTGCCACTGCGCCTCCAGGCTCTCCCGGAGTGGTCCGCCCTGACCGGCGAGGGGCAGGTCACGGCCATCAGGCCGGGTGTTGGTCGTCAGCGGCGCGAACACGCTGAGGGTGGGCACCAGCGCCGCACCCGCCGTGACGGTCAGCGCGGCCAGTTCGTCCAGCACTTCAGTGGGCAGGTCAAGGGTCGGGTCGAAGCCCGCGCGTTCGGCGGCCAGGGCGAACCCGCTGGCGTGCTCGACTGAGCGCACGCCCAGCGCCAGGGCCTGCCGGGCGTCCACCTGCGCCGCGCGGCCCCGGGTGGTGAGCATCCCCAGGTCAGTCATGACAGGCAGGTGCAGCCGGGCTGCGGCGCGCATGGCCGCTGAGTAGACCTCCGGAGCGAGCGCCTCATACAACTTCAGGTGCGTGACGCCCTGATCGGCCAGGAACGCCACCGCGCGTTCCGCCTGCGCGGGCGTACGCACGATCAGCGCAGCGGCGCTGCGCTCCTGCCCGTCTCCCGGTTCGTGCACCGCGCCGGATCCAAAATGCCGGAAGAAGGCGTCCGGACCGTCCAGCATGGGCCCAGAGGGCAGTACCCGCGGCCCGGGACCCGGGTGGGCCAGCAGGGCGTCCACAGTTTCCAGCGAGTTGCAGGCGTCCCGCACGGTGGTCACGCCCGCAGCCACGAACCACGGCAGGTACGCCGGGCGGGCGTGCACGTGCAGGTCGATCAGGCCCGGCAGGATCGTGCCGGTGGTCTGCACGGTCACGGCGTCCTCCAGGGCGCTCAGGTGGGCGGCCGGGCCCACGGCCTCGATCCGGCCGCCGCGGGTCAGGACAGCGCCGTCCGCCACTGGCGCCTCGTCCTGGCCGTTCCACACGCGGCCCCGCCACACGACGGGCGTGGTGGGCGAGAGGACGGGCAGGGTCGCTGGCGTGAAGGTGCGCATGCCCGCAGCTTCCCCGCTACGCTACTCACCATGACAGGCCCCGCTGCGAGTAGACCGCATGAGGTCACCGACCCTGCCGCCGTGGCGCTGCTGGCGCATGAGCGCGTCCGGCGCGTCCTGGGAGCGTTCCTGGGCCGCGAGCAGACCGTGGCGGGCGCCGCGCGCGAGGCGCAGCTGGACGTGCGCGTCGTGCACCGGGACGTGCAGGCCCTGCGGCGCGCAGGTCTCCTGACCGTACAGCGGGAACAGACCCGCGCGGGGCGACCCGTGAAGGTCTACCGCGCCTGCGCCGACGACCTCTTCATTGACGCGCGCCGCCTGCCCCCACAGGCGCAGGAAACGCAGGCCGCCGCGCTCGACTCCCTGTTTCACCACGCGGCCGGGCGGGAATTTCACCGCGCCCTAAGTGACTTCGCACCCGGATGGGGCCTGCGGGTCTATGCCACGCCCGACGCGCCCGGTTTCGCCGTGCTGGAAGGGCCCCGCACCGCCCGGCCGCTGAGCGCCCTGGACGAGTGGCAGGGCCCCCCCGCCCGGATGCTGAGTGGCGCGCCCACCGCCCGCCTGACCGGTGAGCAGGTCGTGGAGGTGCAGCGCGACCTGATCCTCCTGATGCGCAAGGTCGAGGCGTTCCACGCCGCGAACGCCGGTGGGGGCCAGCCCACGCTGCTGCGCCTGGGTCTGGCCCCCCTGACCGAGGACGAGTTCCGCCGCCTGCACCGCTGACCGGCCTGCTGGGCGGCCGGGTCTACAGCGTGCCGCGGGCGAAGTCAGCCATCACGCCCGGCGCGGCCGAGTCGAAGCCCACCACGTCCAGCATGTCCGCCCGGTCCGGGTCCGCGATGCTGAAGCGCGTGGCCGTCAGGCCCACCACGATCAGCCGCGCGGGGAGGCCCATCTTCTGCTGGTACGCGTCGAGCGCGGCGGTCGGGTGCACCTTCCCGGCCCAGGTCTCGTTGTCGGTGTACACCACGAACGTCTCCACCTGGACCTTCTCCTGCGCGGCCCACAGCATCGGCAGGGCGCAGTCGGTCGCGCCGAAGCTGCGGCTCTGCGCCTTACGCATCGCGCCTTCCAGCGTGTCCCGCGCCGTGATGCCCAGCGGCCGGAACGAATCCGCGAAGCCCATCGTCAGGGCGTCCGGCTCGGTCCGCAGCGCCACCAGACTCATGGCGGCCGCTGCCATGTTCGGGCTCAGGCCCGGCACGCCGCCCACCGTGCCACACGTCATGCTGCCCGACACGTCCAGGCCCAGCAGGTGCCGCGTGCCCGCCGGGCGCACGTTCCCGAACGACAGGTGAAACGCGTCCTCCAGGGCGTCCACGACCTGCGGCACGGCCAGCCATTCCCCTTTGCCTTTCACGCCGCGGCCCTGCGCGTATACCAGCCGGGCCTTCAGGACGTCCAGCGGGTGAATCCGCCCGCGCCGCAACGCCTCAACGCTCGTCAGGCGCGCCGTGACCGCCTGCACCACCTCGCGGTCATTCACGCTCAGCACCCCTGCGCGGCCCAGGTTCCCCAGGTTGCGCAGCAGCCACGTCAGGCCGTTCGTGTCCATGGCGGCGCGGTACACCGCCGCGCCCCGCAGGTGCGTCGGCACCGCCTCAATCGGCAGGCCATACGCCCGCATCAGGGCAGCCGCCCCGGCGTCCGAGGTCACGCGCTGGGCCAGCAGGTGCCCCTCGATCACGCGCAGCGCCGGGTCACTGACCTCACCCACGTCGGGCAGCACGCCGTCCACCATGAACTTCAGAACCGCGTTGCGCCCGGCGTCTGCCGTCTTCGGGTGGCTCAGGCGCAGCGCGTCCGCCTGACTCCAGCCGTCCCGCGCCTTGTACTTCACAGCCCACAGTGCCAGCCGCTGCGTGTCCACCGTCTCGAACACGTTCGCCACGCCCCGGCGGGTCAGGCGACCCCAGCCGCCCAGGGCGTCCACGAACGCCAGGAAGTGCAGCAGCATCGTGCCCGTGCGCGCCACCTCCGGTAGCGCCGCCCACGCCGCCTGGCGGTGCGCGGCGTCCGGCGCGGTCTTCGCGATCAGCGCCAGCACCAGCAGCGCCGGGGCAGGCTTCGGCGCTCGGTTCCCCCGCACCACGTCCAGCGTGACCGCCAGCGCCCGCGCCGCGTCCACCTGCACGAACGTCCGCACGAACTCGGTGGCCTGCACCGTGTGCGCCCGCTCGGCCGCGTAGAACGTCCCGCCGTCCGTACCCAGGATCAGGAACCGCGTCAGGCGCGCCTCGTCGGACACGGCGTACACGAAACCGCCGGCGTTGTTCGCCACCTGACGGTGATCCAGACGCTCGGTCTGGGGGCGGCTCAGGGGGTTGATGGCACTCAGCAGGTTCTTCATGGGGATCGGCCCTCCTTCTCGACAGGGCGACAGGGAACGGGAACACCCGGAATCGCCGGGCGCGAACACGTGCAGGTGAACCGGGCGACCCTGGCGTCCACGCGGGAGCGTCCAGTACAGCCCGGCACACGGTTGGGGAGGGTGGCGGGAATCGAACCCAGGACCTCCGCCTCCACAGGGCGGCGTGCAGCCGGTACACCACACCCTCCACAAGGCACGTTCTTCCCCGCACCGGTCCCCCGGCCTGCACTGGCGGTCTGAGCTGAAGGCCACAGTGGCCCTCAGAGGTGGTCCCGGGAGCAGGGACCGAACCTGCGACGTCCTGCGGGACAGGCAGGCGCTCCTGCTCCTGAGCTCGTACGGAATGCTGGTGAACTGGGCAGGACTTGAACCTGCGACCTCCCCGTTCGTCGCGGGGCGCTCTTCCAGCTGAGCGACCAGTTCAGGTGGTGGAACGGGTGGGATTCGAACCCACGACCTCTCGATCCGAAGTCGATAAGCCTGACGCTTCGGCCCCGGTGGGGCAAGGGACGCGCAGGCCAAAGTGCTCTGCCACTGAGCTACCGTTCCAGGCGTGTGGGGGACGGGCGGGACTTGAACCCGCAGGGCCTCTCGGCGCATGTTCCAGATCACCTTCACGCACCGGCCCAGGGGGCAAGGAGTGGCGAAGGAAAGCCCGCAGGGGGCACATGTGCGTCTACCAGTTCCGCCACCGTCCCCACGGTGGACTTGCAAGAGTGCGGCGAGGCGGGAGTCGAACCCGCGACCGTCTGGGCAAGATCACCTTCCCCGAACGGCCCGCCGGGCGGACAAGGGTGTGGAGAAGAGGATGCCTGTGAAGGCATTCAGATGCTCTGCCAGCTGAGCTACCCGCCGCGTAACGTGGCTTCAGGTTCCCCGCAGGGCACGCCGTTCAGCGCGTGTCTTGTGGTGGATGGGTGAGATTCGAACTCACTTGCCGTGAGGCAGGCGATGTACAGTCGTCCGCGACTCGTCGTCGCCGCCCATCCAGAAATTTCGCGCCTGGACAAGATGGCGATATCGAAGGTGCAGCGGCGTACCACGGGTGACCGGCATGAACGGACCTCGCTGCTCCTGCCCGGTTCGCCGTACGTTCATCAGTTGTGCGCTGGAGGCGGGAAGGAGGGGGAGCGGGAGTGCGTTCATGGGATGACCTCGGGTCGTGGATTTGCCGTGCTGTTGGGGTGGGTGATTGGATTCGAACCAGTTTCGCCAATAACCCTCACGCATCGGCCCAGAAGTGGGCAAGGGGCGTGTGAGGGGTCGAATCACCCACCATGCAGGGCCCGCTGTTGGGCTGGTCCTCCGGGTGAGATTTGAACTCACACGGGCCCGCGTCTGAGGCGTGTTCGTCTACCGGGTTGGGAGACCGGAGTGTGGATCAGGATGGTCGGAAGGGCCGGAGCCCGGGATCAGCGCAGGCTTCTGCGCCCTCGGTTGCGCCATCATCCGACGGTGGCTGGGCGCCCTGCCGATGGGCAGAAACCTGAATGGAGCAGATGGATGGAGTTGCACCACCGTCCTCTCGTTGGCAACGAGAAATCCTGACTGCTGGACGACATCTGCGTAACGGGCGGGCGAGGGGTGAACGCGGGGTGTTGGTCCAGTTGACAGTGGGGTAACCCGTGTTCTTCGGCCCGCCCAGTGGGACTCCCAGCCGGAATTGAACCGGCGTTTTCAGAGTGAAAGTCTGAGGTCCTCACCACTGGACGATGGGAGCGGTGCTGGCGGCGGACAAGTGGGTCACGCAGGGTGGTTCCTTTTGAAAGAGAACCCTGGGTATCCGGCCCGCGCCGGGGTGTTGGGGGATGCCCTCACCTGCCGTGCAGTGTACGGGCGTGGGAGCGCAGGTCACATTCGCCGTGTGGCGTAAGGGACGGCTAGGCCATCCGGCGGGCCCGCAGCGCGGACCGACCGCAATGGGAAAGCAGGAAGGCCGGAAGCGGTATCCTTCCGGCCTTCTGCGGTGCTCTGAGCTTATTCCACGGTCACGAGGTAGTCGTACAGGTCCGGCCCGCCGGGGTGCGTTTCGACCTCGGCCATGCTGAATTCCTTGCCGATCCGCCCAGCCAGGGTGTCCAAGTCCTCCTGGGTGTGCTGGGGACCGCCGAACACGGTGATGATCTCCTGACCCTGGTAGTGGCGGTTGAGCATCTCCAGGACGCTGTCCTCGGGCGTGCCGCCACTCTGGACGAGTTCGTCGTCCATCAGGCCGATCACGTTGCCTTCCTTGATGTCCAGCGTGCGGCCGTCCTTCACGGTGATGTTCGTGGTGCGGCTGGCGCGCGTCACCTCGAAAGTCGTGACAGTGCGGGACGCCTCGGTCATGCCGTCCACCAGTTCCTCGGCGGGCACGTCGGGGCTGAAGTTCAGCGCCGCGCCGATGCCCTGGCCCAGCGTGCGGGTGGGGATGACGACCGCGCGGCCCTCCATGAGTTCCATGGCCTTCTCGGCGGCCATCAGGACGTTCTTGTTGTTCGGCAGGATGATGACCTTCTCAGCACTCACGCTGCGGACGGCGTCCACGATGTCCTGCACGCTGGGGTTCGCGGTCTGCCCGCCGGACACGATCCGCGCGCCGAACCCGCGGAACAGCTTGACCAGCCCGTAGCCGCTGGCGACGGCCACGAGGCCGGTCGGGGCGATTTCTTCCTCGGCGCGGGCGGTGGCGCCCGCCATGCCCAGGATCTCGGTGTGCTGCTCGCTCATGTCCTCGACTTTCGTCTTGAGCATCTTCCCGTAGCGGCCCACCGTGGCGAGCAGCTGATCAGGCTCGTTGGTGTGGATGTGGCCCTTCACGTATCCTTCCGCGCCCACCACGAGCAGGCTGTCCCCGAAGGGCGTGACCAGTTCGCGGATCTCCTCGATGGGTTTGGTCGCCTCGCTCATCAGGAACTCGGTGCAGAACCCGAATTCCTCGTTCTCGAACTGCTCCTGCGCGTAGCTGGTGATCTCGGGCGCGGGGGGCAGCGCCTCGCCGCGCAGCTGCGCCAGCATGCCCTGCACGACGTACAGGTAGCCCTGGCCGCCGCTGTCGATCACGCCCGCCTGCTTCAGCGCCGGGAGCATCTCGGGCGTCTGATCCAGCAGCGCCTGACCGCGGAATAGTGCGTTCTCCAGCACGTCCTCGATGTGCTCACCCTGGGCACCCTCGGCCACGCCGCGCGCAACCGTCAGGATGGTGCCCTCCACAGGCTTCATGACGGCGCCGTACCCGGTCTTCTGCGCGGCTTGGAACGCGCGGCCCAGCGCGGCGGCGTCCACGACCTGCAGGTCCTTGATGGTCTCCGCGAAGCCCTTCAGGAGCTGCGACAGAATGACGCCGCTGTTCCCGCGGGCGCCCAGCAGCGCGCCGTAGCTGATGGCGCGCGCCACGCCGGGCATGCTGGTCTCGTCGCAGGTGTCCAGCTCACGGCGCACGGACTGCATGGTCAGGTGCATGTTCGTGCCGGTGTCCCCATCCGGGACGGGGTAGACATTCAGGGCGTTCACCTGCTCGCGGTACACGCCCAGCCAGTCGGTCGCGTAGCGCAGCATGCGCGCCAGATCGGCGGGGGACAGGTGCGCGCGGTGCCCGGTGTGTGCGGCGTTCATGACGTCAGACACGCTGGACTCCCACGGCGTGCACGCGCGCGGCCGCCAGTTCGATGCCCGCCTGGGTCTTCACGGTGTGTTCCACGCGCTCCACGATATTGCGCGCCACGGTGGGGATGCTCACGCCGTACGCGACGACCACGTACAGGTCCGCGGCATAGCGGCCGCCGTCGCGGCTGATCACGACGCCGTCACTGACGTTCGCGCGGCCCAGCACGCGGCTGAGGCCCTCTTTCAGGTTGCTGGGGGCCATGCCGACCACGCCTGGGATCTCGTGGGCGGTCAGCCCGATCAGTGAGGCGAGGGCCGCCTCGGTGATTTGAATGGAGCCATTCACAGTAAAGGCCAGTATACCGGAGCAGCAGGAAGCGGTTCCGCAGGTCGGCGGTGAAGGTGGGCCGGCCCCGGACCCTGCCGTTCAGGCGCAGGCCAGAGAGCAGAGAGCTGCCGCAGGGCTGATCGGTACTGCAGCCCTGTGGCGCACGCCGCCGACGCGGGCCGTAGCCTCGCGCGGCGGCCCGTCGGTCGCCCGGGTCGCGCGAGGCGTCCCGGCTCGCGGAACCCTGCCGGGGCGGCGCGTGGTCTACTCCCCGCATGCCTCTGGTCAATTCAATGGACGCCGCCGACCTCACCCTGTCGTTCATCTCCCCGGATGGAGGGCGCCTGACCCGCGACCTGAGCGGGGGAGAGGTGCGCCTGCACGCCCGGAGTGAACAGGGTGATCAGGCCGTGGCCCTGCTGCCCGCCAGCGCCGCGGAGGCGCGCGAGGTGGGCGCCGCCCTGATGCGGCTCGCCCGGGAGCTCAAGTCCGCGCGGGTGCAGGTGCCCGCCACCGAGCACGCCTCGGCCCTGGCCGCCGCGGCGCTGGGCGAGGGCTGGCGCGACGCCCGCTACCGTCAGCGCGGCCCCGGCGAGCCGCAGCTGCTCGTGGCGGGCCTGACGGGTGACGAGCAGGCCCGCGTGGAGGCGCTGGGCGCGGGCGTGACCTTCGCGCGTGAACTGGTAAGTGCGCCCGGGAACGTCCTGAATCCCGTCACGCTGGCCCGCGAGGCCCGCACGCTGGAGGCCCTCGGGGTGGACGTGGATGTCTGGGACGGGGACGACGTTGCCGCGCGCGGCATGAACCTCCTCGCGGCGGTGGCGGCGGGCAGCGCTGCGGGCCCGCGCCTGATCCGCGCGACGCTGCCCGCGCGGGGTGAGGCGCACACGGTGGTCGCGCTGGTGGGTAAGGGCATCACGTTTGACACCGGCGGGTACTCCATCAAGACCGCCGCCGGGATGGCCACCATGAAGAGCGACATGGGCGGCGCCGCCGCCGTGCTGGGCGCCATGCGGTCCCTGGCGGCCCTGCGCGACCTGATTCCTGATGGGGTGGAGGTCCGTGCGTACGTGGCCGCCGCGGAGAATATGGTCGGCCCGCACGCCATGCGCCCCGGCGACGTGTACCGCGCCGCGAACGGCCTGCACGTGGAGATCACGAACACCGACGCCGAGGGCCGCCTCGTGCTGGCCGACACCCTGACCGTCGCCTGCGAGGAGGGGGCCACTGAACTCGTGGACCTGGCCACGCTGACCGGCGTGAAGGTCAGCGCGCTGGGCAATGACATTGCCGCGCTGTTCAGCAGCGACGAGACCCTCACGGCCCGGCTGAAGGCCGCCGCGCGGGACGCGGGCGAGCACGTGTGGGAACTGCCGCTGCACCAGCCGTACCTGAAGTCCTACCGCAAGGGCACCATCGCAGACCTGAAGAACAGCGACATGCAGCCCGCCGGGGGCAGCATCAAGGCGGCACTGTTCCTGGCGCAGTTCGTGACGCGGCCCTGGGCGCACCTGGACATTGCCGGGAACGCCGACCGTGAGGAGGTCGCCACCGGCTGGGGCGTCGGCACGCTCGTGGAGTACGTCCTGGCCCGCTGAGTCAGCGGCCAGAAGAGGGGCGGGCCAGCTGGAGTGTTCAGCTGGCCCGCCCCCCTTTCTGCCCCGGTTACATCGCCGGGTTCAGTTTGCCACGCAGGACGAGCTTCACGCGCTGGCCAAGTCGCTTGTACAGCGGCGGCGCGTGCTGCGCGCGGAAGTCCATGGTGGCCTCCTCGCTGCCCACGTCATGCCCGTACTTCTGCGTCAGGAAGTACCGGTGATCCATGATCCACAGGTACAGGTCGGCCTCGGTGCGCCCGGGGAAGCGGGACATCACGTCGTGCAGGTCGATGTTCTCCACGATCCGGCAGTACAGGCGGCGGTACCAGCTTTCCACCGCCTCCTCCCAGGTGATGGGGGGCAGGCCCGCGCGTTCGGGCTTGCGGTCCAGGAAGTACTGGCGGGTGCGGATGTGTTCCAGCAGTTTCTCGTAGCGGCCCGGCGTGGTGAAGCGGATCGGGAGGTGGTGCGGGATCAGCGTGTCGAGGTTGGTGGCCTTCAGGAACTGCGCGTACTCGCCCTTGATGATCAGGTCCTTCAGCGTGTCGCCTTCCTCCGGGGGGACCGTCACGTGCAGTTCGATCACGTACGCGTCGATGAACTTCTGCCCCTGGCGCCGCGCGACGGACACGCGGTGGTTGCCGTCCTTCACGAAGTACAGGTCGCCCACCTTGTACACCTGGATGGGCGGCAGTTCCTTGCCCTGAAGCTGCGCGGCGCGCACGCCGATCCAGCGTTCGTCCAGGTGCGCTTCCTTGGGCAGGTAGTGCCGGTCGAACTCGCGGTAGCGGTCCACCGACCCGATGATGTGATCCACCTCAATGGTCTCCAGGCCCCGCTGGTGCTCGCCGTCCGGGGCGAGGTGACGCACCCAGTCGAAGGGCAGCAGTTCGTTCGGTTGCCGCCGCAGGATCGCCAGGAGATCGCGCACGTCCCCGATGAACCGGGCGCGTTCGACGTCATGTTTGGCCTGATCAAAAATGGACATGGGGCTGGCTCACTCCTTCATGCCCCCGGGAGGGGCGCGCTGGGGCCGGGTCGCCTCTGTCACCGCCGGGAGAGAGAAGCCCGGACTTGCCGTCATCCTAGCGCACGCCCGGTCAGGCCTTCGTGACGAAAGCCCCCCGGGCCAGCCTTCAGGAAGCGTTTACGTTCCGGCGTAAAGGTGTGCTGCGCCGCCGGACGCCCGCCGCCGCGCGGTGTTGAATGCGGCATGCTCGGCAAGTTCTTCAAGAAACCCGCGGACGACATGGGGGGCCGCGTCCCCCCGGGACAGACCCTCACCACGCGCTTTCCCGTGCTGACCTACGGCCCCACGCAGCACTACAGGCCTGAAGAGGTGGTCATCCGCATCACGGGCCTCGCCGAGGAGCGCAGCTTCACCTGGGCGGACCTGATGGCCCTGACGCAGACCACGCTGACGTACGACATCCACTGCGTGACGCACTGGAGCAAACTGGACACCACCTGGACCGGCGTGCGCGTCACGGACCTGATGGACCACATCGGCCTGAAACCCGGCGCCACCCACGTCATGCAGCACTCGGTGGGCGGGTACACGACCAACCTCGCCCTGGACGACTTCCTGCGCCCCGAGAACCTGCTGGCCCACACCTTCGACGGGCAGCCCCTGGACGCCGAGCACGGCGGCCCGCTGCGGCTGGTCGTGCCGCACCTGTACTTCTGGAAGAGCGCCAAGTGGCTCAGCGGCCTGGAATTCATGAGCGCCGACCAGCCGGGCTTCTGGGAACGCAACGGCTACCACATGCGCGGCGATCCCTTCGCGGAGGAACGCTACGACGACGACTGACCCCACCCCGGACCTGACCGGCGGCGGCGAGTACCTCGTGCCGGACGTGCTGCGCCCCGGCCTGACCCTGGTGCTGGTGGGCACCGCGCCCAGCCGCATCAGCGCCGCCGCCCGCGCGTACTACGCCAACCCCGGCAACCGCTTCTGGTTCACCCTGCACGAGGTCGGCCTGACCCCCCACCTGCTGCTGCCGCAGGAATACCCCCGCCTGCCCGAGTACGGCATCGGCCTGACCGACGTCGCCAAGCGGCACAGCGGCGTCGACGCCGCCCTGCCCGGCGAGGCCTGGGCACCGGAGGAACTGCGCGCCAAACTCCGCACGTACCGGCCCCGACTGGTCGCCTTCACCAGTAAACGCGGCGCGTCCGAGACGCTGGGCCTCCCCACGGGCCGCCTGCCATACGGTGAGCAGACGCAGAAGCTCGAGGGCTGCGAACTGTGGGTGGTGCCCAGCACCAGCCCCCTGGCCCAGACGCACTTTCAGCTGGCGCCCTGGCAGGCGCTCGCGGCGCGCGTGCAGGCCCTGCGCGGGAACCCGCCCGCGCCGAACCCCGTACCTGCACCATGACCCGCTCCCGCCCCCACCGGCGCGGCGGCGCGCGCCTCGCCCGCCAGTTGCTCCGCGCCCCCTCACCCGATCAGCAGGACCCCTGGCTGGCGCGTTCCCCGGCTGATCCACGCGCCGCCCTGTCCCGCGGGCGCGCCCAGGTGCGGCGACTGAGCCGCGTGGGCCTGCTGGTCATCCTGACCCTGACCGCGCTGTCCTTCCTGGGCACCCTGGCCCTCCTGCTGGGCATTGGCGTGGCGTCCGGCAGCGACGTGGCCGGGTGGCTGCTGGGCCTCACGCTGCTCCTGAGCTTCACGCTGATCGGCTGGAGCGTCCACCGCGCCCGGCACCTCCTGCGTGCCCCCACCCCTGAAGCCCTGCCCGCCGCGGCGCCCCCCGACGAGCAGGACCTGCTGCGCACCCTGCGCCTGTCCGAGCGGGCGCTGCCCACCCCCTCCCTGCCGGCCTTCCAGCGCGCGGTGACCGCCACACGCGACGCCCTGCGCGCCACCGAGCACGCCCCCACCCTGACGCGCGACGTGTTCGACGCCCGACAGGCGGCCCGTGAGGACCTGCCCCGCATTCTCGACGCCTACCAGCGCGCCCCGCACGCCCGCGACGAGCAGGAACTGCACCGGCAACTGCACCTGATCGAGACCCGCATGGCTGACATCACCCGGATGCACAGCGAGGCGCAGCGCCGCGACCAGCAGGCCGACACCACCTACCTGCGCGACAAGTACGACCCCCCCCGCGACTGACCACGGTGCGCCCGCCCACCGGACCAAACCGTTCGGGCTCAGCGTAGCCGCCACGCGTAAAGAACTCATGCAGAAAGCCGAAACGTCCCCCAGGCCAACCGGCACTCGGCCCGCCCCGCCCCCTGCCACGCTGACGGTATGCGCCGCGCCGCCCAACTCCTGCCCCTGCTGCTCCTGACCCCACCGGCCGGGGCTCAGACCACTGCACCCCAGACGCCGGCGGCCCAGCCCGCTGCGCTCACGGCGCAGGCGACCGTTGCCTTGAACCTCGTGCCCGCCACCCGCGTCGCCCGGTCGGGCGTGACTGTACCCGGCACGCCCGCCGCGCTGAACACGAGCGTCACCGTCCGCTACGGCCCCAGCAGGCCCGCCGCCGTGCTGCTGCTCATGCCGGGCTACCTGGGCGGCGCAGGCAGCTTCGACCGGCTGGCGCGGCAGCTGGTGCACCTGGACCCCACCCTGGCCGTCTGGGCGGTGGACCGGCGCTCGAACCTGCTGGAAGACCACGCCCCGCTGCTCAGTGGCAACGCCACGCAGCTCGCGCAGGTCGTGCAGCGCGGCCTGCCCACCCGCGACCCCGCCACGCTGACGTACATGAAAGACTGGGGGCTGGACACCACGCTGCGCGACTGGCGGGCCGCGGTCCTGGAGGCCCGCACCCTCACCCCGAACGTGTTCATCGGCGGGCACTCCATGGGCGGCACCCTGACCGGCCTGTACGCCACCTACGACTTCGGCGGGGTGCGCGGCGAGCGGGACGTGCAGGGCCTGATCATGCTCGACGGTCTCCCTGGTCTCATGAGCGGCAAGCCCCTCTCCCTGGACCAGTACGAGAAGGGCGGCGGCACCAATCCCATCGGCTCCCTGCCCGGCCTGCAACAGCTGAACCGCGCGCCGTTCGTCAGCGCCCCGTACTTCAGCCCTGACCTGGCCACGCGCGCCGCCGCGCAGGCCCGGCTGGCCGCGCTGCAACCCGACGCGCGCGCCCCGCAGGGCGGCTTCGCGTCCTTTCCCGCCACGAACCTCGCGGCGGCCATGACCCGCCTGGACCGCCGCTACGCGCTGCTGCCGTTCATGGCCATCAGCGCCGGGCGCGCCACCAACGCCACGGACGCCCCCTTCCTGCCCTCGCAGGCCCTGGGGGGGCAGGACACCCGCTGGATCACGGGCGCCACCGACCCCGCCCGCCCCGTCGGGTGGGCCAGCGACCCCACGCAGCTGACCGACGCGCTCGACTTCGTGCAGCGCTACCTAACCCCGCTGACGGACTACACCGAGTGGTACTTCCCGAACCGACTGACGCTGGACCTCGCGGCTGCCCGCACCGACACCACCGGCACCCCCTTCGAGAGGAGCCTCCCGGTCCGCTCGGCGCAGACCCTGAGCCTGCCCGTCCTGGGGATTGCGGCGGAGCAGGGCGTCACCACCGCCGAGCAGTTCCGTGCGTACGCGGCCGGAACGCGCGCCAAACTGACCACCTACACCCTGAAGGGCGCGGCGCACCTGGACGTCACCACCGCCAGCAGTGATCAGGTTGCGCGCCGGATTGTCACGTGGCTCAGGCCCCTGCGCCGCTGACGGCCGCTGTGGGGGCGGCGACCGGACAGGCAGGCCAGGGGCGCCCCGCCCCACATGCGCCTCTTAAGTCTCGTCGTCCCAGCTGTCGCGCTGGCCGCTGCGGCGGGCGCGGCGCCGCTCTTCCTTCCCGGCCTTGCGTTTCGGTTTCGGCGGCACGGTCAGAATGTACGCCCGGTCCGGCTGGCAGGGCGCGGGCACTTCACCCAGGGCGTCCACCGGCTCAGCGTCGCGTAGGTTGCCGATCACGTGCATGTGCCGCTCGCCGCAGTAGGGGCAGGCGTCCACCACCCAGAACAGCACGCGGGTGCCCGGCAGGTCCCGCAGGGTCACGAACGCGGGCTGAGGCGCCCGCCGGTCC
Organism: Deinococcus radiotolerans; assembly: GCF_014647435.1. Classification (NCBI taxonomy): domain Bacteria; kingdom Thermotogati; phylum Deinococcota; class Deinococci; order Deinococcales; family Deinococcaceae; genus Deinococcus; species Deinococcus radiotolerans. The sequence goes on from NZ_BMPE01000006.1 coordinate 29,347, forward strand.
TTTTTCGCCATAGGCGCGCAGCGTACCGCTGTGGCCCGCGCGCGTGTGTGGCGCCCGCCGCCATCCGGGGCGGGTGGTCAGGCGACGTCCAGTGGCGCGTCCGCGAGTTCGGATTCGATCAGGTCCACGAACACGGACACCAGGGCCGGATCGAACTGACGGCCCGTCTGCGCCCTCAGTTCCGCCAGGGCCGCCCCGGCCGTCCAGGCGGGCTTGTAGGGCCTTTCGCTGGTCAGGGCGTCGTACACGTCGCACAGCGCGAACACGCGGCCTTCCTCGCTGATCGCCTCGCCCCTGGTGCCGTGCGGGTAACCGCGCCCGTCCCAGCGTTCATGGTGATCGCGGATCACGTGCAGGGCCTGCGGGGGCAGGAAACTCAGGGCCAGCGCAAACCGCAGCCCCTCCCTCACATGCTCCTGCATCTCGAGCCGCTCCGCATCATCCAGCGTCCCGCGTTTCAGCAGGATGCTGTCCGGCACGGCAATCTTGCCGATGTCGTGTAGGTAGGCGCCCCAGCGCAGGGTGTGGAGCCGCTCCTCGGGCCAGTTCAGGCGCCGCGCGACCCGTTCGGCCAGCGCGGTCACGCGGTCGGTGTGGCCCTGCGTCTCACGGTCCCGGGTTTCCAGGGCCAGCCCCAGGGCGCGCAGCGCCGCCTCGCGCGCCTCACGGGCCTGCTGTTCGGCCGTGAGGCGGCCCGCCAGCGTGGCCAGGGTGGCGCTCACGCTGCCGAACAGGGTCTGCTCATCCGGCTGCCACAGGTGCGGCGTGAACGTATGCATCAGGAAGGCGCCGATCAGCTCCCCGGTCGGTGAGAGCACCGGGGCCGCGGCGAGGCTCACGACGCCCAGCTCTGGAAAACCGGCCGTGATGCCGGATGCGGCCGTGTCCGCGAAGAACAGGGGAGCCGGGCTGAGCCGCAGGGCCTCCAGCAGGGGCGTGCCGCTCGGCAGGCCGTGCGTGGCAATCGCCTGCATGGCCGGCGTGTCCGGCAGTTCCCCGGCCGCGGCCTGCACGCGGAAGGTCAGGTCCTGCGCTTCCAGGTGAAAGTACGCGCTGCCCACGGCGGCGGTGTCCGTGATCAGCGCCTCGAGGGTCGGCACGATGCCGCTGGAGAGATCCTGAGCGCGCAGGGCCAGCTGCGCCAGGTGAACAATCCGCCCGGCCAGCCCATGATCAGAGCCGGTCCTAGAGGCGCCGGGGGTTCCCAAGCCGGATTGCGTCATGCCCTGCACGCTGCGCCGCCCGCTGTCACAGGATCACCACAGCTGACCGGGCGAGAAGGGGCCAGCCGAGGGTCCGCCGGTCAGCCCCGCCCAGTTTCTGGCCCAGGGCCTGACACCGGTTCCGGAGGCTGCGTCCGCACTCAGCGCACGTTCAGTGAGGGTCGGCCTACCCAGCAGGGGCAAGTCTGGGCAAGGGGAGGGGGCCCCTCCGGGTGCGCGGCGAGCTGGCTTACAGGAACCTGACCGCCGCGCCGTTCACCGTCCATTCAGGCAACTTACACGTCCTCGTCGCCGTCGCGCATGTAGGTCACGATGCTGCGGCAGTGCGTGAAGCCCGCGCGGGCGTACAGGGCGCGGGCGGGTTTCATGTGGTCGTGCGCGCGCACACGCAGGGTCCGCACCTCGGGGTGCGTGTCGGCCTCGGCGGCGGCCAGGGCCAGCAGTTTCAGGCCGTAGCCCTGTCCGCGTTCCGCCGGATGCACGGCGACGTACGTGACGTCCGCGCGGGCGTCCTCGGGGCAGAATTCCAGTTCAGCGAAACCCAGCGGCTGGTCCCCGCGCAGCAGGGCCACGAGCCGCACGTCGTCCCGCGCGAAATGCTCGTCGAACTGCTCGGGCGTCCAGTTCAGGCGGCCCGCCCAGGCGTCCTCGCTGGACTTGAACAGCTCGCGGTACGCGCCCAGCGGCAGCTTCCGCGCGATGCGCGTACCGGCTGGTGCGCAGGCCTGCTCGGTCAGGCGGGCCAGGGGCGCGCTGTAGAAATCCGTGGTGTGCATGGGCGCGAAGCCCGAGGCTTCCAGCGCGGCGCGGACCGGCAGGTTGTCCCGCGCCGCGAACGCGTACACGGGCAGACCGTCACTGTGAGACAGCGCGCGCCGCAGCAGTGGGCGCAGGTGCCCGCCGTCACTGATGGGCCCTTCCAGGACCATGCCGTCCCGGAAGGGCGAGAGGGCGCAGTACGCCAGCACGCCCTCGTCCTCCACGTCCACGAGGCAGAGGTTGTCCTCGCATTCGGACTGCAGTTCGCGCGGGTCGCGGGCGTCCGGGGAGAACACCTCACGTTCGGGAGAGTCATCCATCCAGGTGAGCAGGGCGAGCACGTCGGGAACATCGGTGGCCAGCATGGGGCGGATCATGAGGTGACCTCCAGGCAGGAAAGGCGATGCAGGCAGAAGACGGGTGCTGACCCTCAGCCTAGTGACGCGCCCGCCGCCCTGTCTGCCCCGCCCGTCACGCCGCGCGCCGCCCGCCCCGTGCTATGCTGCGCGCATGCCCTGAACAGGGTACGCCGCCTGCCTCCCCACAGACACGAAGCCGTGTTTGAGGGGCCTTTTCTTTTTTGAGAGGAGCGGCCCAGCAGCGCCGCAGCAGTCCCGGCCCGACCGGAGGTGCACCGCCGTGACGAAACAGTCCAGCAAACCGGGCCCGACGCCCCCACCCCGCCGCGCCCGCCCCCACGCCGATACTCCGCGCGCCGACCACACCCTGCAGGCCAGCGCGGACCTGCTCGCCCTGCGCGCGCAGCTGTCCCGCGCCGAGAAAGCCGCCCGCCGCGCCCCCGCGCCCACGCCCGCCCGCACGCGCCCGCAGGCGCCCCTGAAACCGCAGCGTCAGGCGGAACTCAGCGGCGTCAGCACCGACGACTTCAGCCTCGCGCAGGCGCACGCCCGGCTGCGGGACGCTGTCTATGACGGCCACTACCACCTGTGCCCCCACGCGATCGGCCACGCCCGCGCCGAGGGCTTCCTGGAACACGACGTGCTGAACGTCCTGCTGACCGGCCGCGTGCGCGCCGTATACACCCAGGAGCGCCGCTGGCTGGTCTGCGGTTACTTCGAGGCGTGCGGCGTGGCGCTGCCCCTGCACGTGGTGGCCGAGCCGCACCGGGACGGGCACGTGGATATCGTGACGGCGTTCGTGCCCAAGCACCCGCACCACATCATCAGCCGCGCCCGGCTGGCCGTCATGCTCCGCTACGACGACGAGCAGGTTCGCGCCCGCACCGCCCACGCCGGCAGCCGCGTCGGCCACCGCAGCAAGGGACGCTGGAAAAAGAGCGCCTGACCCGGCGCTGCCCGGCGGCCCCAGTCCTGAGCCCGCGCCGGGCCAGGACGGGTCTCCCCGGTCCCTGCCCGCTCCGGCCTCTGAGGGGCCAGAGGGACGCTCTACACTGGCGGGCATGACCCCACCCGACAGTGCCCTGCAGGTGATCGGCGGGGCCGCCGTGCTGCTGCTCGCGTGGCTCCTGCGGCCCCTGGTCCGCGCCGGGCTGGACCGCGCCAGGGCGCGCCGCACGCCGCCCCCCGAACCCCGTGACTCGGACGACGAGTGGAAGCTCCGCGAAGCGTCCCACCGCCGGGACGTGCTGAGGCCCGGACTGCTGCACGCGGCCTTCGACCGCGAGAGCGTCAGCCTGGGAGACGACAGCGAATGGCACTGGCGCCTGCTGATGTTCGAGGAGAACCTGCCGCTGTCGGCGGCGCTGGGACCCGCGATCTTCAAGGTGCTGGCGTCCGTGCCGGACGGGCAGGCCACCTGGCTGATCGAACTGCGGGAGGACGTCCGCGCGCCTCAGCGCTCCAGCGCGGGTGAACTGGAACGCCCGGGCCTCGTGAGGATCACGCCCCTGGCGGTGGTGGCGCAGCAGTGGACCGCACCTCACCTGCTGCACGCGGACATGTCGGTGTCGCGCCTGATGGGCGCCACGCTGCACGCCCGGTACTTGGGCCGGCAGGACCCGGATGGGGTGGCCGGGGCGCCTCACCCCATCCGGGAAGAGGAGTCCGGCACGAGCGCCGGGTATGACGAGTCGCAGGTGGGCGCGAACGACCGCGTGATGATCCGCGTGCGCGCCCCCCGGCCGGGCGCTGCGGTTTAGCTCCGGCCCAGCGCGACCCGCAGGCCCCGCAGCTCGTAGCCCTTGACGACCTCGTTGAAGGTCACGCGGGGCTCGGCGACCAGACGCAGGTCCTGCCAGATCAGCAGGCGGCGCAGGAACGTGTCGGTCTCCTTGATCGCCAGGAACGCGCCCGGGCAGCGGTGGTGGCCGTCCCCGAAGGCCATGACCGGGGCCTGCACGCCGCGCGGCAGGGGCCGGGCCGGGCACACGGACGCGGCCTGCTCGCCCGCCACGGCGGGGTCAGTGTTCGCGTCCGCGAGGTTCAGGGCCAGCAGCGTGCCCTGCGGGATGGTCTGGCCGTCCACGGTCAGGTCCGCCTGCGCGCGGCGGTACAGGGTAGACACGACCGGTTCCAGGCGCAGGATCTCGTGCAGGATGTCCAGGCGTTCCTTCTCCGTGCCGTGCACGTACGCGGCGCGCAGCTCCGGCTGGCGCAGCAGGTGCCACGTGGCGACCGTGATGAACTCGCGCGTGGTGACCATGCCCGCCGTGCCGTAGGTCAGGCACTCGGTCAGGATCTCCAGGTCGCTGTACTTCCGGTCCAGCAGGTGGCTGATCAGGTCGTCCCGACGTTGTGTGCGGCGCGCCTGAATGGCGGGCTTGACGTCCAGCAGGTAGAAGGCCAACAGGTGCCGCTGATCGAGAATGCTGCGCAAGCGGCCCTTCTCGGGGTTCATGCCGGGCTCGCTGTTCCCGTCGTGTTCCACGAAGGTCATGACGCGGCGTTCCAGGCCCGGCACGCGGCTGCTCGTGAGGCCCACGACCTGCGAGGCGACCTGAACGGCCAGCGTGAGACTCAGGTCATCGATGTTCGCCTCGCCGCGCGCCGCGAGCCGCCCGATCAGCCGGTCGGCCAGGGCCGCGATCATGGGTTGGTACGTGGCGACCGCGGCGGGCGTGAAGTACCGGGCGGTGTCGCGGCGCATCTCGTGGTGCTCCTCGCCCTCCGTGAACAGCACGGGGCGGCGCTTGAGGATCCCGGCGTCGTTCACGGTTTCGGCGTTGAAGCCCGCCTGCGTGACGGCCTCGCTGCGCAGCACGTCCCGCGCGCCCTGGAAGGAACGCACCTGCACGACGCCGCGCGCGTCGGCCTGCGGGGCCTCGCCGGGCCGGTCCGGGTGATCGGGGCGGCGGGTCAGGGCGTCGCCCCCGAAGGGGCAGCGGGCGGCGGGGGTGGATTCAGGAACAGTCATGCGGTGGCCTCCGGGGTGGGGTCGGGAATGGTCAGGGCTTCCAGGCCGGCCGTGACGGCGTTCAGGTGCGGGCCCAGGCGGTTCAGGGCGGGTTGCGTGGCGCGCTGGAGGGTCTGCATGGCGGCGTGCCACAGCTGCTGCCCGGCGGGGGTGACGTGCAGGGCGCGGCGGCGGGCGTCGCCGGGCTGCGGTTCGTGCGTGAGCGCCCCGGCGTCCTGAAGCTGACGCAGAGCGCGGGCCACCTCGTAGCGGGGCAGGTCCAGGCTGCGGGCGAGGTCGCTGGGCGTGAGGGGTCCCGCCTGGACGTGGCTGAGGATCAGGAAGGCGCGCAGGTTCAGGCCGTGCTCGCGTTCCAGCGCGGCCTGAACCTGTCCGCTGAGGCCCTGCCACGCCGTCCAGTACGCCGCCAGGAACCGCAGCGGCTGGCGCGTCAGGTCCAGACCGTGTGGATCAGGTGACATGATTGCATTCTGCAACAATCTGGGCCCGGGCAGCTGAGGGGCCGGTGAAGAGCGGCAGTCCCTGGTGACGCAGAGGCTGGGTGTCCACCCCACCTCGGGTCTCCTCGACCACGCGGCTCGGCCCAAACAGAAGGGGTGGACGCCGCCACGTCCACCCAGGAAGTCAGAACGGAAATGTCAGTGCTTGAAGTGCCGCGAACCCGTGAACACCATGCTGATGCCCAGCTCATTGCAAGCGGCGATCACCTCGGGGTCGCGCTTGGCGCCGCCGGGTTGCAGGATCGCCGTGACGCCCACACTGGCCGCGAGACGCACCACGTCATCGAAGGGGAAGAACGCCTCGGACGCCAGGACGGAGCCCTGCGCCTTGTCGCCCGCGTTCGCTACCGCGCGCTCGGCAGCCCAGATGCGACTCACGGCGCCCGCGCCCAGGCCTACGGTCACGCCGTCCTTGGCAAGGACGACGGCATTGCTGCGGGCGTGCTTCACGGTCGCCCACGCGAAACGCAGGTCCAGCCACTCCTGCTCGGTCGGTTCGCGCTTCGTCACGACCTCTGGGCACAGGTCATCCCAGGGCCGCGCGTCGCGTTCCTGCACGGCAAAGCCGCCGGTCAGGGGCCGCACGTCCAGCACACTCACGCCCTGTGCAGGCGCGGCGACCAGCACCCGCAGGTCCGGTTTCTTCTCCGCGAACCACGCGGCAGCCTCCGGGGTGACCTCGGGCGCGATCAGCACTTCCAGGAAGGTGCCGCGCGTCGCCTGCGCCGCCTCCAGCGTCACGGGCTGGCTGACGGCCACCACGCCGCCAAATACGCTCAGGGTGTCCGCGTCCCGGGCGCGTTCCCATGCCACCCTCACGTCCGCCGCGACCGCCACGCCGCAGGGGTTGGCGTGCTTGACCGCCACGCACACGGCGGCGTGCTCGGGCAGCGCGGCCTCCTGCGCCGCGAGTTCCTGGCACAGCGCCCACGCGGCGTCCGCGTCCGCGTAGTTGTTGAAGCTCATGGGTTTGCCCGCCACGACCTGCGCGTCGATGACGGGACCGGTGGCGCTGCCCAGACGGTAGATGGCGCCGGGCTGATGGGGATTCTCGCCGTACCGGACCTGCGCGGCGCGCGTCAGGTTCAGCGTCAGCGTCTCGGGCAGCGCGGTGGGCAGTTCGTCGCTGGCCCCGGTCAGGTACGCGGTGATCGCGGCGTCGTACTCGCTGGTATGCCGGTACGCCTTCGCGGCCAGTCGGCGGCGCTCGGCGTCACTCACCTCATCCTGCAACGCCACGCTGTAGTCCGCAGGGTCCACCAGCACCAGCACGCCCGCGTGGTTCTTCGCCGCCGAGCGGATCATGGCCGGCCCGCCAATGTCGATGTTCTCTATCACGTCCGCGTCCGGCGCGCCGCGCGCCACCGTCTCCCGGAACGGGTAGAGGTTCACGCACACCAGATCAATCGTGCCGATCCCGTGCCCCTCCAGCTGCCCCAGATGCCCGGGCTCACGGACCGCGAGGATGCCGCCGTGCACCGCCGGATGCAGCGTCTTCACGCGCCCGTCCAGCATCTCGGGGAAGCCCGTCACGTCACTGACCTGCCGCGCGGCAATTCCAGCCTGCATGATGCTCTGATACGTCCCGCCGGTGCTGAGGATCTCCCAGCCGCGCGCCTCGAGCTGCCGCGCGAACTCCACGACGCCCGTCTTGTCACTTACGGAGATAAGGGCCCGCCTGCGGGCGCCGGTCTGGGTGCTGCTCTGTGTCCCACTCTGCGTCACTGTGACCTCCGAGGACCCCACCAGCTAGGCGGGGATCGACCCAGGCGCGCGATCAGGAAAAGTCCGTGTCGGGGGCTTCCCCGTGGTGTGTCCACGTTCAGCGCCAGTCGCCCCCCGGCCCAGCGGGCAGTCTACCCTCACGCGGCGCGCCCCGCCGCCCCCACCCTGGTCAGCAGTGCCGGACGGCCCGGCCCGGGGCTGTCGCCGGCGGTGCCCCCGGCCCCTTCTGGGAATGACGGATATGAGCGGCGTCAGGCCCCGCCACTGCCTACAGTGAAGGCAGGAGGTCCAGATGCCTCAACCTGCCCACGCCCTTCCCGCCCTTCTGGACACCGACGCGCAGCCGTTCGCCCGCACGGGCTTTCTGCCGGCGCGCGCGCCCGTCCTGCACCTGCCCGGCTCCTTCCAGGCGCTGCTGGACCTGATCCCCGAGCTGGCCGGCGCCTACGGGGGCGGCGGCGTGCGCCCCCTGATCCGGGAGGCCGCGCAGGCCTGGCCCGCCGACCTGACCCGGGCCAGCCGGGACCTGAGTGGCGATCAGCGCGACGCGCTGCTGTCCGCCGCCGCGGTCCTCATGCACCTGTACCGCTGGGACGCGGTGCCCGTCCACCCGGACCGTTTCCATGAGGTGCCGGACTTCCCGCCCGCCCTGAACCGACTGTTCCGTACCCTCAGCGCCGCGCGCGGCCTACCCCCCTGCGGCAACCTGTACACCCTGAAGTACCTGAACTGGCGCAGCCCGGACGTGACCCCCGGTGAGCCCTACGACGCGGGCATGCTGCGGGCCGGGAACGTCCAGATGGCCCGGGTCTTCCAGGCGGGCTTGGCCGGCGAGCAGCTGGACCTGTGGATTCAGACCTTCGTGCTGGCCGAAGCGCGCGGCCAGGCGGTCCTGCACGCGGGCCTGGCCGCCCTGCGCGCCGCGCACGAGCAGGACCGTCCTGCGCTGGAAGCCGCCCTGTTGGCGCTGCGAGACGCGGTCCGCGCGGTGGCGCGCGAGGTGAACGTGTTCACCCGCTTCCACGTGATCCGCACGGACCTGTGGCGCGTGTACACGCAGCCCACCTTCGGCTGGGGCCTCACGGAACGCGGGCCGGTGCTGGAAGGCGCCAGCGGCCTGCAACTGGGCGCCACGCAGTTCGCGGACCTCGCGCTCGGGGTGCCCCTGCACGGCCCGCTGGGGCGCGCGCTGCGGCACTCCCGCGCGTACCTCCCGCCCGAACAGCGCGCCTTCCTGCGGGCCTGGGAGCCCCACCGGTACGCGGTGCGCCGCGCCGTCCTGGCATGGGGAGACACTCGGGCGCGGGACCTGTTCGACGCGTGCGTGCAGGACCTGGCACGCTGGCGGGTCAGTCACCGCGAGCGCGGCTCGGCCTACCTGCGCGGGGACGGCCAGGAGCACGTGATGGCGTCTACCGGCACGCAGTTTGCTGCCGGAACGCCGCACGATCACGCGTTCCGGCAGCTGATGGACTCCCGCATTGAGGACACCCGGGCGCAGCGGACCAAACCGGAGCCGCCTTGAGGTTCAGCCGTTCAGTTGCTGTTGCCGCTCCCGTCGGGGGAGGGCCCAGTCAGTTCAGCCTGCGCGGGGGCAGACGTGGACGCCTCCTGGCCCAGCAGGTTGCGGAGCTCCTCGATCACGGCGCGTTCCCGGTCGTTCACCTGCTCGCCGCCGATCCCCAGGAAGCCCCCCTCCTTCGCGGCGCTGGCGGTCCGTTCCGCCACGCTGAGCAGCATGGCGCGGTACGCGGCGGCGTCCTCCGGGCTGGCCTTCGCGGACACCAGCCACGCGGCCTGCCGCACGCCCTCCAGGCTCTGCGCGCGGGCCTCGTCCATGTTCCGCGCGCGGTCCTGGTGGGGCATGGCCTGCGGGTCGGGCGCGGTGCCCAGCAGGTCGGCCGCCATGGCTTCGAGCAGGGGCGTGCGCGACTGCGCGCTGACGCTCTCGCGGACCGCCTGCCCGATCGCCTGGGCTTCTGCCACCAGGCCGGTCAGGCCGCTGGGGCTGGCCGCGACGACCGCCGCGCCCGCCCGGCCGGGGCCGGTCATGACCTTGAACCACTCGTCTGCCGTGAAGTTGTCCTTGATCGACATGCGTTCAGGGTAAGGGCCGGGGCAGGGCGGCGCGTTCGCGGTTCATTCACGCTCGCGCGGGGGCAGGTCGCTCAGATCGAACCGCACGCGCTCGGTGTCCTCGCGGACGCTGACCGGGTCGGCGTCCAGGCCGTGTGAGCCGAACATGCCGCCGGCCGCTCCGCTGGCGCCCAGCGGGTCACGGCTGCGTTCGTCCGGGGGAACCAGCGGCTTCATGCGCAGGGCGAGCACGATCAGGACGATGGGCAGCACGATGAACATCAGGAACGCGGTCATGCATCCTCCGGCGCGTCCCGGTCAATCCGGGAGGCGTGGCTCCATGCTGACACGTGCCGGCCCGGTCGGCTGTCAGACCGGGCCGCTGTCCGCACAGGCGCCTGCGCGGGCGGCCTCAGGCGTCGCCTGGGGGCAGCTGCCAGTCCACGCGCGCTGCCCAGTGTTCCGCCCCGGCGGTGATCAGGTCCATGGCGGGGTCCTTCACGGCGTAGTAGGCGTCCACGTCGTGTGGGTGCAGGCGGGCCAGCTGGACTTTCACCTCGCCGTACGCGGCGGCGGCGGCCGGGCTGGCGCGCAGGTAGTCGCGCATCAGGAGCGGGTAGCGGTGGTTGAAGCGCCCTGCCTCCCGGATGTGCACGTGCACCTGCTGGGCGCGGCGGGCGTACGCCTTACGCAGCTCGGGGGGGGAGAGGCGCAGGCCGGGTGGGTGGTGGTCGTGCGTGACCGAGGGCCGCGGCTCGTAGTTCAGGGCCGCCAGAACGGCCAGGACGCCCGGCGCGGCGCTCAGGTCTGGCAGGCCAATCTGGATGTCGATCACGTCCTTGGCGCTCAGGCCGGGCACCGCCGTTGACCCGATGTGATGCAGGGTGACCCCCGGCAGGGCCGCGCGCAGCGGGGCGGCCAGCGCCTGAAACCGCGTCGCCCATTCGGGTCTGGACGGCACGATGACAAGCTGCTTCGCCTGATTTTCGCCGGTCATGGCGCGCAGACTAGCGCGCGGGCTGACGGGCCGGGTGACGCACAAGGGGCGCGGGCCGCGCGGCTTGACCGGCGCGGCCCGCTGGTGGGGGCGGGGCTCAGCAGGGGGAGGGTTGGGGCAGGGCGGGCGCAGGGGCGTCGAGATGCGTCTTGGCCCAGCCGTCGATGGCGTCAATGACGCTCTGGAGTTCCAGTCCGGCGGGCGTGAGGCTGTAGACGCTGCGGGCGAGTTTGCCGTGACTGTCCTCGGTGCGCTTGTTGATCAGCGAGAGCGTCTCGAGTTGCTCGAGGCGCTGCGTGAGGGTGGCGCTGTTGCAGCCGCCGACGGCGCGGGCCAGTTCGTTGAATCCCTTTTCGCCGTTCAGCAGGGCGCGGACGATGTGCAGCACCCATTTCTCCTGCAACACCCCGATGGCCCGGTAGACCGGGCAGAAACCAGTGTGTTCAGTGCTCATGACCAGAGTCTACACGGCATGACTGACCAGATCATGACGAAAGACACACCGCTTGACTTTTCAAAGTAGTGGGGCTAACCTTGCGACATGACCGCGACGACCCCCAAAGTACTGGATATCAAGGAAGCCATCGAAACCCGCCGCAGCATCCGCAAGTACGTCCAGGAACCCATGAACCAGGACGACCTGCACGAGATCCTGCGCCTCGCCAGCCTGGCCCCCAGCGCCTGGAACGCCCAGACGTGGCGCTTCGCCGTCGTGCAGGACGCCGCCATCAAGCAGCAGATCCAGGACGCCGCCTACGGCCAGGGTCAGGTCACCAACGCCCCCGCCGTCATCGTCGTCTACAGCGACATGGAAGACACCCTGGCCACCGTTGAAGAAACCGCGCACCCCGGCATGGGCGAAGCGGGCCGCACCGGCCAGCGCAACACCTTCGACGGCGTCTTCGGCGCCCAGCCCGTCGCGCAGCGCGGCCAGTGGGGCCTGAGCCAGGCAAACATCGCCTTCGGCTTCCTGATGCTCGCCGCCCGCGGCCTCGGCTACGACACCGTGCCCATGCTCGGCTTCGACCCCGCCAAGGTCAAGGAGATCCTCGGCCTGCCCGAGCACGTCCAGTTCGCCGGCCTGCTCCCCGTCGGCAAGCGCGCCGAAGACGGTTTCCCCCACCACCGCCACAGCGTCGAGCGCATCACCAAGTTCTACTGAACCCGCTCATACCCCCGGTGCCGGGCCCGCGCTCGCGGGCGCACCACCAGACCGCCCCCCCCGGGGGCGGTTTTCTGCTGCCCTGGCCCGGCTGGTCCCAACCACTCCCGCCCCGGGCTGATGCCAGGCAGACACGCCGCGCATTACACTGAGCAGCGCATGAAAAACAATCTCCTCCTGATCGGCGCGGCGCTGACCCTCAGCAGCTGCTCCATGATCCTGGGCCCCTCCACCACCGACGTCACCGTGATCGGCGTGAACGACTTCCACGGGAACCTGCTGCCCACCAGCTTCCGCGTGCCCGACCCCGCCGACCTCACCAAGACCCTGACCGTCCAGGCCGGCGGCGTCGAAGCCATCGGCGGCGTCCTCGCCGACGCCCGCAAGGCCAACCCCAACACCGTCTTCGTGGGCGTGGGCGACATGACCGGCGCCAGCCCCCTGATCAGCGCCCTGCTGCGCGACGAACCCACCATCGCCGCCCTGAACGGCCTGGGCATGGCCGTGAACGTCGTCGGGAACCACGAATTCGACAATGGCATCTCCGAACTCATGCGCTACCAGAAAGGCGGCTGCGACAGCAACGCCCCCGAACGCGCCTGCAAATTCAACAACACCTTCGAAGGCGCCAAGTACCAGTACATCGCCGCGAACGTCGTGGACGAGAAGACCGGTAAACCCGTCTTCCCCGCCTACAAGATCGTGCAGGTCGGCAAGGCCAGGATCGCCTTCGTCGGCGCCGTCCTGAAAGACACCCCCACCGTCGTCACGCCCAGCGGCGTCGCCGGCCTGAAATTCACGGACGAGATCGCCAGCGTCAACGCCGTCCTGCCCGAAATCAAGCGCCAGCGCCCCGACGCGATCATCGCCCTGATCCACCAGGGCGGCGCCAGCAAGGACAGCTTCGACATCGTGGACTGCAAGACCCTCACCGGCGACATCGTCAAGATCGCCGAGGGCCTCGACGCGGGCATCGGCGCGATCATGACCGGCCACACCCACAGGGGCTACAACTGCCAGGTGCCCGACCCCACCGGCAAACCCCGCACCGTCATCCAGGGCGACTCCTACGGGCACCTGCTGCAGCGCCTCGACCTGCAGGTCGACACCCGCCTGCACAAACTCCTGAGCGTCAAGGCCAGCAACGTCGTCGTGGACGCCGCCAAACAGGCCAAAGACCCCGCCATGACCACCATCGTCACCCAGGCCAAGGGCCTCACCGACACCCTCAGCAAACAGGTCGTCGCGACCCTGGGCACCGAGCAGATCACCCGCACCGTGAACGCCGCCGGTGAAAGCCAGCTGGGCGACGTCATCGCCGACAGCCAGCTCGCCGCCGCCGCGCCCGCCGACAAGGGCGGCGCCGTGATCGCCTTCATGAACCCCGGCGGCATCCGCGCCGACCTGCCCGTCAACGTCCCCAACGCCAGCAAGCAGGTCACGTACGGCGACGTGTTCACCGTGCAGCCCTTCGGGAACGTCATGATGGTCGTCACCCTGACCGGCGCGCAGATCAAGGCCGCCCTCGAACAGCAGTTCGACAACCCCGCCGCCGGTCAGAACCGCATCCTGCAGGTCAGCCGGGGCTTCACGTACACCTGGGACAACGCCAAACCCAAGGGCGAGAAGGTCAGCGACGTTAAACTGAACGGCCAGCCCATCGACCCGGGTGCCAAGTACCGCGTGACCATGAACAACTTCCTCGCGGACGGCGGCGACGGCTTCACCGTGTTCGCGCAGGGCACCGACCGCCTGGGCGGCGCCGTGGACCTGGACGCCTTCCAGAACTACCTCAAGTCCACCACCGTCACCCCCGAGCCCGCCACCCGCATCACCCGCCTGAACTGATTTCAAACAGGGGAGGGGCCGCGTCCGCGCGGCCTCTTTCTCGTGCCCGCAAGCTCACGCCTCCTGCACCCCGCCGCCTCCGACGCGCCACTCGCGCGTGGCGACCCGTTCCACCAGCCGCCGGTCGTGACTGGCCAGCAGCACGGTCCCCGTGAAGTCCAGCAGCAGCGCCTCCAGCGCCTCGATGGCCCGCACGTCCAGGTGGTTGGTGGGCTCGTCGAGCAGCAGCACCTGTGAGCGCGTGACCCGCAGCCGCGCGAGACTCAGGCGCGTCCGCTGCCCCCCAGACAGGCCCGAGAGGGGGAAAGCTGGGCCGCCCGGCACCTCCAGCGCCGCCGCGACCTCGTGCAACTGGTGCGGCGTCAGCAGCGGATTGGCGTCCAGCAGCGCGTCGCCCACCGTGTCCAGCCCGAGCAGCTCCTCACCGTGCTGCCCGATCAGGCTGACGGTCAGGCCCGCGCCCCACGTCACCGACCCCGCGCGCGGCAGTTGCCCTAACAGGGCGCGCAGCAGCGTACTCTTGCCGCCCCCGTTCGGGCCGGTCAGGGCCACCCGGTCCCCGCGGCGCACGTGCAGGTTCACGCCGGACAGCACCACCTCCGACTCCCGAACCACGCTCAGGTCGCGCACGGTCAGCACCTCCAGCGGTCCCGGCGGAACCGGCGGCAGCGTCAGCCGCAGCGTCCGCGCGTCCCGGAACGGCTTGTCCGGCGCCTGCGTGTCCATCCGCTCAATCTGCCGCTCCATGGCCCGCGCGCGGTTCGAGAACAGCACCTGCGCCCGCCCCGCCTTGTGCGTCGACAGGAACTTGTCGTTGTCCCGCGCCCGCGAGCGGTTCTCCTCGACGCTGCCCTTGCTGTTCAGGCGGCGGCGCTCCTCGTCCAGCGCGGCGCGCTTGCGGCGGTACGCCTCGAAATCCCGGGCCTGCGCCTCGCGCAGCGTCGCCTTGAGGGCCATCGCCGCAGAGTAATTCCCGGCGTACACGCTCAGCGTGCCGCGCTCCAACTCGGCCACGCCGGTCGCCACCTCGTCCAGAAACGCCCGGTCGTGACTCGCCAGCACGAACGCCGCACCCGACGCGCGAATCCACTCCGTGAGCCACGCCGCGCCCTCTGCATCCAGGTGATTCGTCGGCTCATCCAGCAGGTACACGTCCGCCGGGGCCAGCAGCAGCGCCGCCAGCAGCACCCGCCGCGCCTGCCCCCCGGACAGCCGATCCGCCCGCGCCCCAGCGTCCAGACCCAGCCCGGCCAGCGCCGCCGCCGCGCGCCCCGCGAACTCATAGCCACCCGAGAGCCGGTACGCTTCCTCGGCGTCCGCGAAGGCCAGCAGCGCCGCCTCCGACCCATCCGAGAGCGCCGCCGAGGCCAGGTCAAACGCTACCTGCGCCTCAGCCAGCGCCGGGGGCGTCACGGCCTCCAACACCGACCCGCCCAGTGACCCCGCCTGCGCCAGCAGCGCCACGCGGCCCGAGCGGGTCACCACGCCCGCATCCGGCGCGTCCAGCCCCGCCAGCACGCGCAGCAGCGTGCTCTTGCCACTGCCATTCTCCCCGACCAGCGCCAGCCGCTCCCCGGCTCCCACGGTCAGCTCCACATCCGAAAACACCACACGGTCCGCGAACGACCGCGCGACCCCACTCAACATCAGCATCAGTTGATCCCCCTGACGGGACAGGCCACCCCACACGCGGCGGGCAGCAACTAGAAACACGGCAGTCAGGGGTTACAGACGCAAGACAGGGAGGTCCTTTGAGTGAACGGAGGGTCAGAGCAGCCGGGCCACCCCGGCAGTCAAGGCAGAACCTAACACGAGGCGGCGGAAGCAAGCATGCGCCGAGTGGCGTATAGGCCCCACCAGGGTCGAACCCCCGCCTCCGCCCCCGCCACGTCGTGCTTTCAGCAGGCGCGAACCGCTGGATCAATGCCGTCCCAGGCCCATCTCATGCCCGCCTGAAAAGCATCACCCGGTCCGCCACGGCCAGTGCGTCGCCAGCCGCACGGTATGGCCGGAGGGACGGTGGGTGGGGATCAACTTCTGACCGTCAGGGCGCTGCCTCAAGAAAAAGCCGGCGCTTTCGCCCCGGCGTCTGTTCTCAGGGTCTGTCTCCCTGCTATTCCCGTCTGCGCAGCGCCAGTGCCGCCAGGAAGATGGCGGTGTTCACGAGGACGATGGTCGCGCCGGGGGCGGTGTCCTGGTAGTAGCTGAGGTACAGGCCGGTGACGCCGCCGACGGTGCCCAGCGCGGCGGCGAGGAGCATCATCTTCCTGAGGCTGCGGGCCAGCAGGCGTGCGGCTGCGCTGGACGTGATGAGCAGGCTGACGCTGAGGGTCGTGCCGACGAGTTGCACGGTCAGCACGACGACGAGGCCGATCAGGATCAGCAGCAGGCTTTCGAGGCGGCGCACGGGGAGGCCGACGGCGCGGGCCTCGGTCGGGTCGAAGGACGCCAGGAGGAGTTCCTTCTGGACGGCCGTGAGGATGCCGCCGACGACTACCGTGACGGCCAGTGCGCCCCAGAGGTCAGCGGGGGTGACGCCGAGGGGGTTGCCGATCAGGAAGTTGCTGAGGTCGGTGGTGAAGGTCGGGGCGCGCGACAGCATGACGATGCCCAGCGCGAACATGCCGACGAACACGATGCCGATGGCGCTGTCCTGCTTGAGGCCGCTGCGCCGCCCGATGGCGCCGATGCCCAGCGCGGTGAGGACGGCGGCGATGAGCGCGCCGACGAGCAGGTTGCCTTTCATGAGGAACGCGCCGACGATGCCGGGGAACACGGCGTGGCTCATGGCGTCCCCGATGTAGCTGAGGCCGCGCAGCACCACCCACGCGCCGACGAGGGCGCACAGGACGCTGACGAGCACCACGGCGAGCAGCGCGCGGGTGAAGAAGTCGAATTGCAGGGGGTCGGTCAGCAGGTGCACGGGAAGCCTCGGGCGGGGTGGGGAAGGGGACGGATGGTCATGGCTGCTCAGGCTTCGGCGTGCGTATGCCCCAGGAAGCTGGTGCTGAACGTCGCCTCGATGTTCTGGGTGGTGTACACCTGCTCGGGCGTGCCGTCCGCGACCACGCGGCGGTTGACGAGCACGAGGTGGTCGCACCAGCGCCGCGCCTGTTCGAGGTCGTGCGTGACCATCACGACGGCGCGGCCCTTGTCGGCCTGCCGCCGCAGGAGGGCCATCAGGGTTTCCTGCGTGGCGGCGTCCACGCCGGTCAGGGGTTCATCCAGCAGCAGCAGGTGGCCCTGGCGGGCCAGCATGCGGGCCAGCAGCACCCGCTGCCGCTGCCCGCCGGACAGCGCCCCAATGTGGCGCCCCCGCAGGTCGAACACGCCGGTTTCCTTCAGGGCGTCCTCCACGATCTGCCTATCTTTCCGGCCCGGCCAGCGCAGCCAGCCCAGGCGACCCGTGCGGCCCATCATGGCGACGTCCCAGACGGTCACGGGGAAGCCCCAGTCGAGCGTCTGCTGCTGCGGCACGTAGCTGATGCAGCCGCGCGCGGTGTGCCCCGGGTCAAAGCGCACGGCGCCTTCGGGGTCGGGCAGCAGGCCCACCAGGGTTTTCAGGAGGGTGCTCTTGCCCGCGCCGTTCGGGCCGATGATCGCGCTGAACGATCCCGCCTCGAAGCGCACGCTGGCACGCTCCAGCGCCGTCTGCGGGCCGTATTTGACTGTCAGGTTCTCGACGCCCAGCATCAGACCAGCATACCTCCCCGCGCGGTGATGTTGCGAGTGCAGAATCAAAAGGGGAGCGGATGGAGCCGTGGGGTCCGTCTACACCCGCTGCCGCCGGTGTCGGTCAGCCCTTCAGGGCCTTCACCATGATGTCCACGTTCGTCCGGAACGCCTTGAGGTACGTCTCGCCGCCGCTGCCTTTGGGGCCCAGGGCGTCGGTGTACAGCGCGGGGGCGATGCGGGCGCCGGTCTCGCGGGCGAGCGTCTGAGCGAGGCGAGCGTTGACGGTGTTCTCCGTGAAGATCACCTTCGCTCCGGCCTTCTTCATGGTCTGGGTCAGCACGGCGAGTTCGCGGGCGCTGGGTTCCCGTTCGGTACTCAAGCCCGGGATGACGGCCCCGATCAGCCGCAGCCCGTACCGTTTGGCAAGGTAGTGGAGGCTGTCGTGGTTCGTGACGAGCACACGCCGCGCGGTGGGCACCGTGGCGAACTGCCCCTTCGCGTACGCGTCGGCCGCGCTGATGGCCTTCAGGTAGGCGGCGGCGTTCTTCGCGTACGTGGCCTTCCCGGCCGGGTCGAGGCGGGTCAGGGCCGCCTGGGCGTTCTTCACGTACCCGGCGGCCAGACTGGCGTCCCACCACGCGTGCGGGTCGAGCGCGCCGTGGTCGTGGTCGTCATGCCCGGCCTCCGCGTGGTCCTCGCCCTCCCCGGCGGGGTGCAGTTTCAGGCCCGCCGTGAGTTCCTGCACCGGCACCTTGGGCGCGCTGGCCTTCAGTCTGGGCAACCAGGGTTCCAGGCCCGCGCCGTTCGCGAACAGCGTGCGGCTGCGGGCGAGGTCGCGGATGGCGCCGGTGCTGGGCTGGAAGGTGTGGGTGTCCCCGCCGGGCGGCACGATGACGTTCACGCTGACGCGGGTACCGCCGACGGCCTTCACGAAGTCCGCGATGATCGTGGTGGTGGCGCTGACCTGCAGGGGCGCGGCCTGCGCGGTCGGTGCGGCGCACGCGGCCAGCAGCAGCGCGGGCAGGAGGAGGTGGGGGCGCGTCACAGCACTTCGATGCCCCGGTACGGGCCACGGCTGAGGGTGCGCAGGGCGCTGGCGCTGAGCCAGACGGTCTTCGTGACGCCGCCTTCGCGGATGGCGCGCTTGTGGAGGTTGGCGCGCTGCACGCGCCGGGTCACGCCGGTGACCTTGCGGCCCACGCCGCCCTGCGCGCGGGCCTTGCCGCGCCGGGTGACGCTGTTCACCACGAGGTTCTTCTTGCCGGTCAGGTAGCATTCACGACTCATATTGATTTCTCCTTATCACAAATGTGAGTAGAGGGAAGGTTCACCGGCGCACGTTCCGCCGGTCCGGTCAGGCGCGCAGCGCACGATTCAGCAGTTGATCCAGCGCGTCCGGGTCGAGGTCGTGCCCTATGAACACCAGTTCGCTGAAGGCCTCGTCAGGGCTGAGCCACTCGCCCGCCGTTTCCAGCGCCAGCTGCCGCCCGGTGTGGTTCCAGAGGGTCGCCACGCCGTTGCCCAGGTTCACCCAGCCCTTGGAGCGGATCACGTTGCGCGGCAGGCCCAGCGTCAGCGCCTCGTTCAGGCGATCCGGGTCGAAGGGCCGCTCACTGCGGAAGATGTGGGTGCCCAAGCCGTACGTCTCGGATTCCGGGGTGTGCTCCTTGTCCAGTTCGGCCATCCACGCGTCGAGCTGGCTGGAGTGGTCGAAGTCGAACAGACCGGTGTTCAGCAGCGCCTCGGCGGGCAGGACGCCGCGCGTGGCGTCCAGCACGCGGGCGCGCGGGTTGGTGATGCGGATCAGGTCGCGCAGTTGCCGCACGTCGTCCGGCGCGGCCAGGTCGAGTTTGTTCAGCACGACGATGTCCGCGAATTCCAGCTGCTCGGCCAGCAGTTCCCCGAAGCCACGTTCGAAGTCGTCGCCGGGGATGGTGTCCTGGCGGTTCCACAGCGGGAAGAACTGGGCGCTGTCCACGACGGTGATCATGGCGTCCACGTGCACGCGGCCCAGCAGGTTGGGCAGGGGCGGCTGGCCGTCCTCCGGTTCGATCTCCAGTTCCTCGGGGGTCAGGCAGAAGCTCTGCGCGATGGGCAAGGGCTCGCCGATGCCGGTCGATTCGATGAGGATGGCGTCCAGGTCGCGCGTTTCCAGCAGGTCGTCCACGGCGTGCAGCAGGTCGCCGCGCAGCGTGCAGCAGATGCAGCCGTTGCTGAGTTCGATGGTCTGCTCGTCGGTCTTCACGACGAGGCTGGCGTCGATGTTCACGGCGCCGAACTCGTTGACGATCACGGCGATGCGTTGCCTGCCTGTCTGCGTCAGGAGGTTGTTCAGGAGGGTGGTCTTCCCGGCGCCGAGAAAGCCGCACAGGACGGTGATGGGGACGGAACGAGAGTCAGGAGTGGACATGCCCTGATAACGATATTCTATTATCATTAATATGGCAAGGTTCCACCTCCGTAGGCGCTGCCCGCTGACCGCCCGGTTCTGGTTCCTGGGCCTCGACGCCCGCCAGGGCGACCTGACCCTGCGCGGCCTTCGTAAGACCCCCACCCCACACGGCAGCAGCCGCTCCACCCTGGGCGGCCTCAGCCTGCATTCCGCCGGACTGACCCTGCTCCTGCCCGGCGAGCCGCTGCACTTCAACCGCCGCACCCAGACCTTCACGCGCGGTGGCCGCACTGTGCCTGCTACCGAGGGCCGCCTGCACCTGCGCGCCGCCGTGCACGCCCACGAAACCTGGATCGCCGCCCGCCACGGCCCCACCTACCGCGAGGGACTCGTGGCCCTGCACCGCCCACCCCGCCCGGTGATGGGTGCGCTGGACCCCTGGCGCGCGTTCATCGGCGGCCTGCCGGGCAAGCCGGTGTAGGGCGTCACCGTGCTGCTCCAGTCCGCCGCTGGGTCGGGGATGCTTTAAAAAATAAACTGTGCGTGGCTGACCATCCCCAATCGTGCCCGGTGGTACGCTTCACCCATGACGGGCAACACCCAGAACTACGACGTGGTCATCGTCGGCGGCGGCCCCGCCGGCCTCACCGCCGCGATCTACACCGGCCGCGCCAGCCTCAGCACCCTGATCCTCGAAAAGGGCCTCCCCGGCGGGCAGATCGCCCAGACCGAGGAAGTCGAGAACTACCCCGGCTTCCCCGAACCCATCAGCGGCATGGAACTCGCCAGCCGCATGCAGCAGCAGGCTGAGAAGTTCGGCGGCGTCATCGAGATGGACGAGGTCCAGAGCATCACCCGCACCGACGACGACCGCGAACACGCCTACCCCTTCACGGTCACCGGCTACGGCGGCACCTACCGCGCCAAGGCCGTCATTCTCGCCACCGGCGCCAACCCCAAGCGCCTGTACGTGCCCGGCGAGGAGCACTTCTGGGGCAAGGGCGTCAGCACCTGCGCCACCTGCGACGGCTTCTTCTACCGCGGCAAGAAGGTCGTCGTCGTGGGCGGCGGGGACGCCGCCGTCGAGGAAGGGCTGTTCCTGACCAAGTTCGCCGACGAGGTCACCCTGATCCACCGCCGCGACACCCTGCGCGCCAACAAGGTCGCCCAGGCCCGCGCGTTCGCGAACCCCAAGATGAAATTCATCTGGGACACCGCCGTTGAGGAAATCAAGGGCGAGGACACCGTCACCGGCGTGCGCCTGAGGAACCTCAAGACCGGCGAGGAAACCGACATGAGCACCGACGGCGTGTTCATCTTCATCGGCCACACCCCCAACACCGAATTCGTCAAGGACACCGTCAAACTCCGCCCCGACGGGTACGTGGACGTCACGGACGAGATCTACACCAGCGTCCCGATGCTGTTCGCCGCCGGCGACGTCAGCGACTACATCTACCGCCAGCTGGGCACGTCCGTCGGCGCCGGGACCCGCGCCGCCATGAGCGCCGAACGCGCCCTGGCCGCCCTGGAACTCGAAACCGAAACCGCCGCCGACTGAACGCAGCGTTAAGAACGCGTCAGCACGCCAGAGGGACGCCCGGACCGCACCGGGGCGTCCCTCTCCCGTTATGCTCAGCGCATGCCCCGCCGTTCCCTCCCCGCGCGAATCCGCCGCAAGGCACGCGGGTACGCCGCCAAGGCCCGCCGCCTGCTGCGCAGCGTCAACGCCGAGGACGCCCACCCCGACGACCCCTGGGCCGAGCACCTGCTCACCCCCGCCGAGCAGGTCGTGTACCGCGCCATGGACCCCCGCGACCGCGAGCACGCCTGCCGCGTCACCCGCCACCTGCTGCGCGACCACCCGCACGCCGACCCCGAACTGGTCGCCGCCACGCTCCTGCATGACTGCGGCAAGAGCCTGCGCCCCTACTACCTGTGGGAACGCGTGCTGGTCGGCCTGATTCCCAACCGCCTGACCCGCATCCTGCCGCCAGTCGGGGCGATCGGGGTGCGCGCGCACCACCCGGAACTCGGCGCGCGGCTCCTGGCACACGCGGGCGCGCGGCCCCGCGTGGCCCGCCTCGTGGCGCGCCACCACCACCCCGGCGGTGACCCCGACGCCCAGCTTCTGCATGTCTACGACGATCAGGAGTAGGCGCCACCACGTGAACAGCGCCGCCTTCCTGCATTGGGAAGGCGGCGCTGTCCGGTGCACTTACTCGTGGTGGTGGTCACCCTCGGTGTGCGCGTGGCCATGATCGAGTTCCTCGGCGGTCGCGTCACGGACGTCCAGCACCTTCACGTCGAAGTTCAGGACCATCCCGGCCAGCGGCGGGTTGAAGTCCACTTTCACGGTGTCGCCGTCCACGCTCATGACCGTGAACGGAATGACACTGCCGTCCTCCGCCTGCGCGTAGTACGTCGCGCCGATCTCCACGTCGTCCTCGAAGTCCTCGCGGGACAGTTCCTCGACGTTCTCCTCGTCCCGCTCGCCGTAGCCGTCCTCGGGCTGCACGGTCACCTGCAGCTCGTCCCCGACGGCCTTGCCCTCCAGGGCGCGCTCCAGTCCGGGAATGATGTTGCTGTGGCCCTGCAGGTAGACCAGCGGCTCGCCGGGTTCGCTCTGGTCGATGATCTCGCCGTTCACGGTGAGTTTGTAATCGAGTTCGACAACCTTGTCCTGGGTGATGTTCATGGGGTCTCCGTTGCCCCGCCGCACCGAGATCAGGTGGGCGGGCGGGCGTGATCGCCTCTCAGGAGTGTACCCCCTGACCTGAGCGCCGCGGTCACCCGCGCGTCAGGGTTGCGTGCGGAACGACCAGCTCACCGCCCCGCGCGTCGTGCTGAAGCGCACGCTCACGTCCGCCCCGGCCGGCAGCGGTGCGTCCGGCAGGGCCAGCGCGGCCCCCTGCGCGGCCAGCACATTCCGCCCCACCCGGGTCTCCCCGTCGTTCGCGCCGGTGAAGGTCGCCGCGGTCAGCAGGCACGCGCCCACAGGCCGGTCATTCACGCGGACGTTCACGTCCGTCACGGCCCCCGTCCAAGCGGGCCCCAGCAGCAGCGCGACCGGCGCGCCCCGCGTCGGCACCGCCGGACACCCCGCCAGCGCGTCCGGCCACTCGCCGGTGGCCGCGTTCAGCGTGGGCGCCACCTGTCCCGGCGCCGGGAAACGCACCGGGTACCGCCCCGCGCCGCTCAGGCCGCGCCGCACGTCCAGCACCAGCGCCGAGCGGAAGTCGCCCCCCTGATCATGCGCCGCGCCCCCCGCCACGCGCGTCAGGCGCGGATCGATCAGCTGCGGCAGGTGAAACGCGCCGCCCACCCAGTACGTCAGGGCCCGCTCTGGGCTGGCGTCCTCTCGGCTGGACACGAAGTAATGCCCGGGTGCACACGCCTCACCCGCCGCCGACCGGAACGGACTGGCGGGATCCTCGCGGTGCTCGGCCCGGTCCGCGCGCACGAGGTACCGCGCGTGCCCCGCGCAGCTCGCCTGCCACGCGCCCTCTGCCTTCACGGGTGGCAGCCCCGCCCGCGCCCGCACCCGGTTCAATCCCGCCAGCAGAGGTGGGGCGGCCGTGGCGGCGGCCTCAGGCGCGGCCATGACACTCGCCAGGGGCGTCTCCAGAGCGGGCTGACGCTCGCCTGTCGGTGCGGGCGCGGGGACTGGCTGCGGCACCCCCTGCTGGGCTGCGGCAGGGTCAGGCGCCGCCGGTGCGGGGACTGGCAGGGGCGCGGCCGCCTCAGATGGTGCCGGCGACACCGCGGGCGAATCTAGGACCGGCTGCGCTGGCGGGGGCGTGCTGGCCACCGGGTCGGGAAGGCGGGAGGGGGGCGTGGCCGGTGCTTCCAGCTGTGGGGCGGGGGGCTGGTTGACTGTCCGCCCCGGCCACCACCCGGCCAGCCAGATCCCAGCGAGACCCAGCGCGAACAGCGCCGCGCCGCTCAGAATGGTCCACAGGGCCCGCCTCCAGTTCGTCATGCCACGTTCAGGCTAGACGGGACGGGGCTGCGCTGCGTGCGCCGCGCGCCTATCCTGCCTTCATGACCGCCGCCCCGCCCTTCCCCATGCACGTCAGCGTGGATGACGCCCGCGCGCATTTGGCCGCGCTGCTGCCCGCCCGCCCCACCGAGACCGTGCCGCTCGCGCAGGCGTACGGCCGCACCCTGGCCCGGGACGTGCCCGCGCTGGTCAGTCATCCCAGTGCCACCGAGAGCGCCCTGGACGGCATTGCCGCCCGTGAGGCCGACACGCTGGGCGCCACCCCGGACGCCCCAGCGCGCCTGCGCGTGATCGGAGAGAGCCGCGCCGGGGCCGCGTTCACCGGCACGGTCAGGTCGGGCGAGTGCGTGCGGATCTACACCGGCGCGCCCCTCCCAGCGGGCACGGACGCCATCTGCCCGGTCGAGCAACTGAGCGACGACGGGCCGGACGGGGTGCTCCTGCGCCGCCCCGCCAGTCCCGCCGACGTCCGCCATGAGGGCGGCGACTTCCGCGCGGGCGAGGTCGTCCTGCACGCCGGGCAGCACCTCACGGCCCCCCGGCTGGCGCTGGCGGCCGCCCTTGGACACGCGGCGCTGAGCGTGCAGCGCCGCCTGCGGGTCGCGCTGCTCTCCACCGGGGACGAGGTCGTCCCGCCCGGCCAGCCCCTGACGGCGGGGCAGGTGTACGACAGCAACAGCGTCGGCCTGCACGCCATGCTGCTGGAAGCCGGGTGCGAGGTCCTCCCGCTGGGTCACGCGCCCGACAGCCCGCAGGCGCTCCAGGCGGCCATTGACGCGGCGGGCGGCGCGGACGTCCTGCTGACCAGCGGCGGCGTCAGCATGGGCAAGTACGACTTCATGCGGGACCTGCTGGTCGAGCAGGGCCGCGTGAGCTTCTGGAAGGTCCGCATGCGCCCCGGCGGGCCCGCCATTCTGGGCGGCTGGAACGGGCTGCCCGTCTTCGGCCTGCCCGGCAACCCGGTCAGCAGCCTCGTGGTGTTCCACGTGATCGTGCGGCCCGCCCTGACCGGGCAGCCCCCCCAGACGCTGCGCCTGCGCGCCGCCACGCCCTTCCGCGCCCTGCCCGACAAGACCGCGTTCTGGCGCGGCGTGATCGAAGGCGGGCAGGTCCGCGACTACGGCCAGCAGGGCAGCGGCATCCTGCGGTCCCTGAGTGACGCGGGCGCCCTGGTGATCGTCCCCGAAGGGCAGGCCGTGCAGTCCGGCGACGACGTGGACGTGATCCTGATGTAGCTGAGAAGTCGAGGGCGGACGGCAGAGGGCGTGTGCGCTCTGCCGCCCGCCCCCGGCCTGCGGTTTACGCCAGAGGGACCAGCACCAGCGCGCCGCGCGCGGGCACGCTCAGGGGTGTGTCGCCGGTCAGGTGGACGGTGCGGCCCGTGAGCACGTCGCGGTAATCGCCGGGCGTGACGCCCGTGAACGGCAGGTGCGCGTCCTTCAGGCCGGTGTTCAGACCCACGAACGCCGCGCCGCTCGCGTGACGGCGCGCGTACACGAGCTGCTCGCCCTGCGCATGCGTCACATGGAAGTCCCCACGTTGTAGGGCGGGGCTCGCGTGGCGGGCCGCCGTCAGCTTGCGGGTCAGGGCCAGGGTCTCCTGGTTCCAGCTGCCCTCGTCCCAGGGGAACGCGCGGCGGCAGTCGGGGTCCGGGCCGCCGGGCAGGCCCACCTCATCACCGTAGTAGATGCAGGGCGTGCCCACGTACGTCATCTGGAACACCGTCGCCAGCCGGAATGCCGTGTGATCCCCGCCCACGGCAGTCAGGAACCGCGCCGTGTCGTGCGAGTCGAGCAGGTTCAGCTGCACGCGCACCACGTCCGGGTGGTACATGCGCGTCACCTCGGTCATGCGCTGCGCGAACGCCGCGGCGTCCACCGCGTCCACGCGCCCCGTGCCGCTGCGCTCGTTCATGGGGTGATCGAGGGTGTGCGCCCCGAAGAACGCCAGGCAGGGCCGCGTGAAGTGGTAGTTCATGACTGCGTCGAACTGATCGCCCTGCAACCAGCGGTGCGCGTCGCCCCAGATCTCCCCGACGATGTACGCGTCCGGGTTGATGGCCTTCACGCGCCGCCGGAACTCCTGCCAGAAGGAATCGTCGTCGATCTCGTTCGGGACGTCCAGCCGCCAGCCGTCCACGCCGAAACGGATCCAGTGCTCGGCGACGTCCCACAGGAACGCCCGCACCGCGCGGTTGTCCGTGTTGAATTTGGGCAGCGCGCGGTTGCCCCACCACGCCGCGTAGTTCGCGGGCTGCGCGTCGTCGTACGGGTGCAGCGGCCACGCGTCCACGTGGAACCAGTCGCGGTACGCGCTCGCCTCGCCCTGCTCCAGCAGGTCGTTGAATTGGAAGAACCCCCGGCTGGCGTGGTTGAACACGCCGTCCAGCACCACGCGCATGCCGCGCGCGTGCGCCTCGTCGATCAGGTGCCGCAGGGCCTCGTTGCCGCCCAGCATGGGGTCCACCTGGTAGTAGTCGTGCGTGTGGTAGCGGTGGTTGCTGGCTGACTGGAACACCGGGCAGAAGTAGATGGCGTTCACGCCCAGGCTCTGGATGTAGTCCAGTTTCGCCGCCACGCCCCACAGGTCGCCGCCCATGTACCGGTTGAAGTGCGGCGTGTCCCCCCACTCCTGGAGGTTCAGGCCCCGCACGCGACCCGAACGGGCGAAGCGGTCGGGGAAGATCTGGTAGAACACCGCGTCCGTCACCCACTGCGGCGTGACAGGACGGGGATCGAGGGTGTGGTCCGGGTGAAGCGCGTTCATGACCGGGCCAGGATAGCCCCATGGCCCTGTCGGAATGCTGACGGCCCCCCCACCCGGCTAGAGCATTTGCCATAAAGACGCAGTCTTTATGGCCGAGCGGAGCGAGTGAATGTTGCTGAGCAGGACGGAGAATGGAGGCATCGGAAGTCTGTTGTTCCGATGCCGTAATTCGGAGAACTGCTTTAGTTCGCGGCGGCCCAGGCCAGCAGGAACGCGCGGGCCTCCCCGGGGGTGCCGACCTCGCCCAGGGCCGCCGCCTCGGCCAGCGCGCGGGTCGCCTCGCCCACCCGGGGGCCCGGGGGCACGCCCAGCAGGGCCATGATCTCCTCGCCGCGCAGCAGCGGAGGCGGGGGGCTGGGCTGCTCCTCCAGCGCCGTCAGGACCCGCTCGATGCCGCGCGCGTACGCCCGGCGGGAGGCGTCACTGCTCATCGGGCCGCGCGCCGCCTCCCGGTCGGCCAGCATCACCGCCAGCAGGTCCGGCAGCAGCGCGCGGCGGCGGTGCACGAAGCGCCGCGCCTCCCGCTCGGTGGCGGGCAGCGGGACCATGTGCGCCCCCACCAGTGCCGAGGCGTGCCGCACGTCCTCCCCGGGGAGCTTCAGGCGCGTCAGCACCTGCGCCGTGATGGCCGCCCCCACCTTGTCATGCCCGTAGAACGACGCCCGCCCGGTCAGCTCGTCACGCACCAGCGTGCGGGGTTTGCCCACGTCATGCAGCAGCGCCGCCCAGCGCAAAGTGACCGGGGCGTCCGGAAAGCGCCCGATCAGCTGGTGCAGCGCCTCCACCCCATGCGCGAACACGTCCAGGTGATGAAAGCCGCCCTGCGTCACGCCCTGCCCCTCGCGCAGCTCCGGGACAGTCAGGGCCAGCAGACCCAGCTCCTCCAGCCGCCCTACCCCCCGCGCCGCGTCCATGGATCGCAGCAGCGCGTGCACCTCATCCCGCACCCGCTCCCACGCGGGCAGCGGCAGGCGGCCCGCCGCCAGATCCGACGCGACCTCCCGCACCGCCGCCTCCGTTCCGGCCTCCAGTCGGAACCCCAGCGTCAACTCGAACCGCGCCGCCCGCCACGCCCGCAGCGGGTCCGCGTGCAGATTCTCCCGCGACACCATCCGCAGCCGCCGCGCGCGCAGGTCCGCCTGCCCACCCACCACGTCCAGCACCCGGCCGCCCGGCAGCACCCCCAGCGCATTCACCGTGAAATCCCGCCGCCGCAGGTCCTCCTCCACGTCCGCCGGGCGCGGCACCAGATCATGCTGCACCCCGCCCGGCGCTGAGACCCGCCAGTACCCCCGCTCCGCATCCAGCTCGAAGGCCGAGCCCCCAAGCGCGCCCGCCAGCAGGTGCGCCGCGCCCGCCGGGTCCGGCACCATCCAGTCGAAATCCTTTGCGGCCACGCCCCGCAACCAGTCCCGCGCCGCGCCACCCACGAGCACGGCACCCGGCGGAAACGGTGGGAGTGGCGAGGAGCGGCGGAACATGCCCGCCATGCTACCTGCGCCCGCCCCCACGGCCATCCGCGTGCTGGCGTACGCGACCCCACCCGGCGCCCCTTGTCAGACCGGCGCCCCTCTGATACATTGCCGGGCGCTGAGGGGGCTTAGCTCAGCGGGAGAGCATCCGCTTTGCAAGCGGAGGGTCTGGGGTTCGAATCCCCAAGCCTCCACCAAAATAGAGTCGTCCCAGACGACCAGAACGTGAAGATGCCAGGACACAACTGCTCTGGCATCTTCGCTGTTCAGGGCTGCATTGAGGCGCCCCGCTGGCTGCGGGGTGCGCCGAAGGCCTGCTCCGGGTTGCCCGTCAGCTTCAGCGCGGTCAGGTCCGCGTGATGGCCGGCGCGTTAGGCTGCCGCTGGACTGGCCCATGCCCCGACCTCACCTGCCACCCCTGCTGATCCTGCTGCTCCTGACCGCTGCGGCCCACACTCTGTCCCTGCTCTTCAGTGTCCGCGCGGGCGAGATCCTGCCCGTCTCGGACCAGCTGTACCTGCTGGTCCCAGCTGTGGCGGCGCTGGCGTGCTGGCAGGCGGTGCGCGGCGCGCGGGACCGTCGCCTGGCCGTGTGGGCGGCGACCTGCCTGACCCTGCTGGCGGCGGCGGAGGTGTACGTGGTGGCGGCGTTCGACCTGCGGCACGTGCGCGCCCCGGATTACGGACTGGGGGACGCGCTGTACCACGCGTACTACCTGGGCCTGCTGGGGCTGCTGCTCAGCCTGCGGGGAGGCGGGGTGCCGGGCGCGCGGGAGGGCCGACTGGGGCCGCCGGAGTGGGTGCTGGACAGCCTGATCACCGGAGTGGTCGTGGCGGAACTGTCGTGGGTGCTGGGCGTGGCGCCGCTGCTGGTGGACGCCCGGACCACGCTGCTGTTCAAGGCCGTGAACGTCTCGTATGTCGTGCTGGACGTGGTGCTGCTGACCCTGGTGCTGCTGCGGCTGCGCCTGAGCCGCGCGTCCGCGTGGCCGCTGCTGCTGGGCCTGCTGTCGTACGTGGTGGCGGACCTGGTGTACCTGATGGACGGCCCGGTGCGGATGCCGGTCGGCCTGCCGGACCTGCTGTGGACCTGGGGCACGGTGGGGCAGACCGCGGGGTTCATCCTGCTGTCCCGTCAGGGCGCCGGCCGCGTCCCGCCAGGCGCCGTCCTGAGCGCCGTGGTGCGGCCCCTGCCGTACCTGGCGGTGCTGACCGCCTGCCTGATTCTGGTCTCGAACACCCCGGGGGCGGACCTGCGCGGGCGGGGCGTGGTGTGGTTCACGGTCACGGTGTTCGCGTTGGTGATGGTCCGGCAGGCGGTCACGCTGCTGGAGACGGCGCGCCTGAACCGCGCGCTGACCGAGCAGGCCGCGCAGTTGCAGCGTAGCCGTGACGAGATGGAACTCCGCGCGCACCATGACGGCCTGACGGGCCTGCTCAACCGCGAGGGCTTCTACCGCCTGCTGCGCGCGCAGGAGGGTGGCGAGCGGTCCCTGCTGATGCTGGACCTGGACGGATTCAAGCCCGTGAATGACACGTACGGTCATGCGGCGGGGGATCTCGTGCTGCGCGAGGTGGCCCGCCGGCTTCAGGGGGTGGCGCAACCGGATTTCGTTCCCGCGCGTCTGGGCGGCGATGAGTTCGCGCTGCTCAGCCGCGGGCCGCTGGAGCCCGCACTGGTGAGGCGGTACGCGCTGCTGGTGGTGGAGTGCCTGTCTGAACCGTTTGCCGTGCGGGGCGGCACTATGCCGCTGAGTGTCTCGGTGGGCGTCGCCAGTGCCGACACGCCCCTGCCCGAACAGACCCTCCTGGCCCGCGCGGACGCCGCACTGTACGAGGCCAAACGCGCCGGTGGCCGCCGCGTGAACGAGGCGCCCGCCAGCCCGTCCCGCCTGCGTGACGCTCGCCCGGAGCCGCCGGGCGCGTGTTAGCCTCCGGAACGTGACCC
This sequence comes from Deinococcus radiotolerans, assembly GCF_014647435.1. Classification (NCBI taxonomy): domain Bacteria; kingdom Thermotogati; phylum Deinococcota; class Deinococci; order Deinococcales; family Deinococcaceae; genus Deinococcus; species Deinococcus radiotolerans. The sequence goes on from NZ_BMPE01000006.1 coordinate 59,225, forward strand.
GAACGCCATCCGATTTCCCGGCCGCGCCCCGCGTGAGGCGCAGGGCATGATCAGCGCCGTGACCCTGGCCGTCATCGGCGTGGGCCTCCTGGCCGGCGTGCTCGGCGCGATTCTGGGCCTGGGGGGCGGCGTGGTCGTGGTGCCCGCGCTGGAATTCCTGCTGCCGCACTTCGGGCGGGACATCACCATCGCTCAAGCGGTCGCGATCAGCCAGATCGGTGTGCTCGCGGTGGGCCTGAGCGGCGCGGCCAGTTACCTGCAACAGGGCCTCGTGCGCGCCCGGACCGGGTACCTCCTCTCGCCGTACACCATCGTGGGCGGCGCCGCCGGGTCGTTCCTGGGTCTGATCCTCCCGGCCCGCGCGGTCGCCACTGTGTTCGCGGCGCTGCTGCTGTACTCCGCGTACAACCTTCTGCGCGGCCTGAAACGCGTGGAGGTCGAACGGGAACCCTCCCGCCTGGTGCCGCCCGCGATGACCTTCGCGGGCATCATGAGTGGCCTGCTGGGCATTGGCGGCGGCACCGTGCAGGTTCCGGTGCTGAACCTCATGGCGGGCGTGCCCATCCGGCAGGCCATCGCCACGAGCACCTTCATCATGGGTCTGACCGCCGTCGGCAACGCGCTGGTGTACCAGGCGGGAGGCCTGCTCGATCTGCGCCTGGCGGCCGGGGTGGCGCTGGGCGTCCTGATCGGCGCGCGCGCCGGGGCCAGCCTGCAGAGCCGCATTCCCGCCGCGCAACTGAAACTGTTCTTCAGCCTGCTTCTGATCTTCACCGCCCTGCAACTCCTGTGGAAGTACTGGGGGCAGGCGTGAGCGCCCCGGACCGTAAGCCGGACACCGAACTGGCCGGGCTGCCCGCGTGGCTGTACCCGCTGGGCTTCTGGGTGGGCGTGGCCCTGCTGGCAGTGGGCGTGCTGCTGCCGGACTACGCGTGGGTGGGCGTGGTATGGGTGGCGGCCGTGCCGGTCCTGGCGGCGCTGTGGGTGGCGGCGGCGGGCTGGCGCACCGACCGCCGCCTGAGCGGCGCGGCGCTGCTGGCCCTGGCGGGTCTGGCCCTGGTGTTCGTGGTGAAAGGCTTCATCAAGTAGCCCCCCAGAACTGAGGCGTGATGGACTGGGAGGGTGAATGCCCCGGAACTTCCGGCCCTGAGTGCGCGGCAGGTGGCGGCCCTGCTGCGCGCCCCGTCAGACGCGGTGAGCCTGCTGGGCGTGGGCAGCGATCACCGCGCCTACGCACTGGGGGAGGACCTTGTCGTTCGTCTGCCCCGCTGGCCCGGCGGGGCAGAGGCCCTGCGGCGCGAAGCGCGGTTGCTGGCGTGGCTGACCCCCCGGCTGCCCGGCGCGGCGCTGCCGGAGGTGCTTCACCTGGGTGACCCGGCGCCCCTGGCCCCGGAGGGCTTCAGCGTGGCGCGGCGCGTACCCGGCTTGTCGGCACTGGGGCAGCCGCTATCCGATCCGGGTGCGCTGGGCGGGGTGCTGGGGGGCTGGCTGGCCGACCTGCACAGGCTGAACCCGCAGGGCTCCAGGCTGGGCGTGGATCTCGATCCGACCGGGCACGACTGGCGGGACGCCGCGCTGGACGACCTGCACGTCGCGTCGGCGGCAGGGGTGCTGCCGGAGGCCGGGACCTGGGCGGCTCGCGTACAGAACGTGCCCGACCTGCGGGAGGTGGAGCCGGTGCCCATTCACGGGGATTTCGCCGCCGAGCACGCTCACCTGGACGGGCAGGGGCGACTGGTGGGCGTGCTGGACTGGGCGGACGCGGCGCTGGGGGACCCGGCGCGGGATCTGGCGGGACTGCTCCACTGGGGTGACCCGGCAGTGGTGCAGGCGGCGCGGAGCGTATACCCGGCGTCCGGGGCGGTGTGGGAGCGCGCGGCGTGGTACGCGCTGTGCCGCGCGCTGGGTGACCTGGCGTTCGCGGTGCGGGAGGGGCGGCCGGCGTACCTGGAGGCGGGACGGCGGGCGCTGGAGGGGGTGCGGGCTTGGTGGACAAACGACCCGCCCCCGCCTTAAACTTGAACCGAGTCTAATTTTATAGGTATCTCGCAGGAGGTCGCATGAAGATTCAGAAAGCCGCAGTCATCGGCGCAGGCGTCATGGGCGCTGCCATCGCCGCCCAGCTCGCCAACGCCGGGATTCCCGTCACCCTGCTGGACATCGTCCTGCCCGACAACCCCGACCGCAACTTCCTCGCTAAGAGCGGCGTGCAGCGCGCCCTGAAAGCCCGCCCCGCCGCCTTCATGGACCCGGCCCGCGCCGCCCTGATCCAGGTCGGCAACCTCGAAGACGACCTGAAAAAACTCAAGGACGCCGACTGGATCATCGAGGCGATCATCGAGAAACTCGACGCCAAACGCGACCTGTGGGCCAAAGTTGAGGCCGTCGCCAAGAAGACCGCGATCATCTCCAGCAACTCCAGCGGCATCCCCATGCACCTCCAGATCGAGGGCCGCGGTGAGGACTTCCAGCGCCGCTTCGTGGGCGCGCACTTCTTCAACCCGCCCCGCTACCTGCACCTGCTGGAAGTCATCCCCACGCCCAAGACCGACCCGGCGATCGTGAAGACCTTCAGCGAGTTCGCGGAAACCACCCTCGGCAAGGGCATCGTGGTCGCCAACGACGTGCCGGGCTTCGTCGCCAACCGCATCGGCGTGTACGGCATCGTCCGCGCTATGGACCACATGGTCAAGGCCGGACTGACCCCCGCGCAGGTGGACCAGCTCACGGGCCCCGCCCTGGGACGCGCCAGCAGCGCCACCTTCCGCACCGCCGACCTGTCCGGCCTGGACATCATCTACCACGTGTCCAACGACCTCGGGAAGGCCACCCCCGACGACGAGGACTTCACCCTCACGCCCGCCTTCCGCACCCTGGTCGAAGAGAAGAAGTGGCTGGGCGACAAGACCGGCAGCGGCTTCTACAAGAAGACCAAGGACGAGAAGGGCAAGACCAAGATCCTCAACCTGAACCTCGACACCTTCGAGTACGAGGACCAGGGCAAGGTCAAGGTCGCTGCCGTCGAAGCCGTCAAGGGCCAGCCGCTCGCGGCCCGCGTGAAGGCCCTGTACGGCGCCGAAGGCAAAGAAGGCGACTTCCTGCGCGGCGTCATGAACGACGGCTTCTGGTACGCCGCCAAGATGGCCGGCAATGTCAGCAACCGCCTCCAGGACATCGACAACGCCCTCAAGTGGGGCTTCGGCTGGGAACAGGGTCCCTTCGAGACGATGGACACCCTCGGCGTCCAGACCGTCATCGCCAACCTCGAGGCCGAGGGCCGCACCCTGCCCCCCCTGCTGGCCGCCATGAAAGCCAGTGGCCGCGACGCCTTCTACCAGAACGGCGAGATTGTCACCCCCGGAGGCCAGCCCACCGCGTACGAGGCCCCGTACTTCATCCTGACCGACCTGAAGAAGGACGCCACGAAGATCGTCAAGAAACGCGCCGGGGCCAGTGTCATCGACCTGGGCGACGGCGTGCTGCTCGCCGAATGGCACGCCAAGATGAACGCCCTCGGCGAGGACCAGCTCCGCACCGTGCAGGACGCCCACAAGCTCGTGCAGGACATGGGCTACGCGGGCCTCGTCATCGGCAACCAGGGCGACAACTTCAGCGCGGGCGCGAACCTCCCCCTGATCCTCTCGCAGGCGCAGGCGGACGAGTGGGACGAACTCGACGACATGATCAAGCAGTTCCAGCAGGTCACCACCTCGCTGCGCTTCAGCCCCCACCCCACCGTCGCCGCCCCCTTCGGCCTGACGCTCGGCGGCGGCGCCGAGTTCACCCTGCACGCCGACCACGTCGTCGCCAGCGCCGAACTGTACATGGGCCTCGTGGAAGTCGGCGTGGGCCTCATCCCCGGCGGCGGCGGCACCAAGGAAATGCTGCTGCGCTTCACGGATCAACAGCAGCCCAGCCAGCGCCTCGGCGCCACCCTGCTGCCCGCCGTGCAACGCGCCTTCGAACTCATCGGCACCGCCAAGGTGAGCACCAGCGCCCTCGAAGCCCGCAACCTCGGCTTCCTGCGCGACACCGACACCGTCGCCATGAATAAAAACCACATCCTTGAGGACGCCAAGCGTCAGGTCCTCGCCCTGGCCCCCGGCTACGTGCAACCCACCCCCCGCCAGGACATCCCCGTCATGGGCGACGCCGCCATCGGCGCGATCAAGAGCGCCCTGCACGGCATGCATCAGGGCGGCTACATCACCGACTACGACCTCGTCGTCAGCGAACAGCTCGCCCGGGTCCTGTCCGGCGGCACCGGCAACAACCGCACCGCCAAGGTCAGCGAACAGCACCTCCTCGACCTCGAACGCGAAGCCTTCCTCACCCTCCTCGGGAAGAAAGGCACCCAGCAGCGCATCGAGCACATGCTCAAGACCGGCAAACCCCTGCGCAACTGAAGCCTCCGCCTGACAGGATGACCGCATGACCCGCCTGACCGACCGACTCCTGAACGTCCGCAAACGCCGCGCCCTCGGCTGGGCCGCCCTGGCCTACGCCGGGGTGGTGCTGGCCGGTGCGCTGGTGGGCGCCGATATCACCCTGCGCAGCAAGACGCGCTGGGTGAAGGGCGTGTTCGTGCCGGTGGGTCGGCGCGGGAACGAGGTGTACCTGCCCGCGAGCAGCGAAACCCTGTCGCGCGGCCCCATCGGGATCGTGCCGCTGCTCCCGAACAAGGGACACGCGGTGCTGGGTGAGCGGCAGGTCGTGGGCACTCTGGTGCGCCGCCCGGTGCAGGAGGAACGCGGCGTGCTGCCCAACGGCGCGCTCGCGTGGGCCAGCACCTTCGTGTACAACGGCACGCCCGCCCAGCTGGGCGTCGAGTTCGAGGACACGAACGTGCACACGCCGCTGGGCGACATGCCCGCGTGGCACATTCCGCCCAGCGGCGACACCCCGGGCCGCGCGGACGCCGTCGTGATCGTCATCCACGGTCACGGCGGCCAGCGTGCCCAGGCGCTGCGGATGCTGCCCGCGCTGCGGCGCACCGGCGCGGCCAGCCTGTTCGTCACGTTCCGCAACGCGCACGGCGCCCCCCGCAGCGAGAGCGGTTACCTGACCCTGGGCGACCAGGAAGCCGAGGACGTCATCAGCGCCCTGCACTGGGCGCAGCAGGCCGGGTACAGGCGGGCCGTGCTGTACGGCTTCAGCATGGGCGGCAACATCGCCCTCAGCGCCCTGCGCGAACGGCACCAGCCGTACCCCATTCCCGTCACGGGCGTCATGCTCGACTGCCCCGCGCTGGACTGGCGGGCCACCATCCTCTCCCAGGGCCAACGCTTCGGCCTCCCACCCTTCCTCGCGCGGCACGTCGCCACCTTCACCCAGTGGGTCGTGACACGCCGCAGCGGCCAGGACTTCGACACCGTCGACCAGATCCGCGCCGCACCCGGCTTCAACCTCCCCATCCTCATGTGGCACGGCACGCGCGACCGCACCATCCCCATCGCGCAGGCCGACAGGCTGGCCGCCGCCCGCCCCGACCTCATTGAATACCACCGGGTCGAAGGCGGCAAACACATCCGCGTGTGGAACATCAACCCCGAGCAGTACGACGCCCAACTCGAAACCTTCATCGGCAAAGTCCTGCCAGAGGTAGAGGGATGAGCGTTACTGAGGTTTATAGCCTCCTGACGGCTCTGGAAGATTTCCGGATTCAGGCCAATGCCCTTTGCGGTGAGGTCACTCCGAATGTTGGGCGATGTGAAGTGACGACCTCAACCTGGGAGGGAGGACTCAGCGATCTCCGAGGTGTTCAGGTTTCTTTCAGCGTTGTGCTGGGTGACGGCACCATTCACTGGACGCTGGCATTTCTATGCGGCCCGACAGGAACTGAAGTGTCAGCGCGGATCGTCGGAAATTACTTCGATGAGCCGTATCAGACGCTGATCGAATCCATTTACGAAACCCAACCTGCCGATCTTCGAGAGTCCTCGGAGGCTCTGGTGGAGGCCAAGCAGCTCATTCTGGCCAGCATGCAAGCGCACATCACCCAGCAGAATATGGAACGACTGCTGGCAGGGGGACGGGAAGCCCCCTTCTTCCCGAATCTGTAAGGAGTAACGACTATGCGCGATGCTGTTATTGTTTCTGCCGTCCGGACGCCTGTTGGTCGTGGCGTGAAAGGCACCCTGGCGAACACCCGCCCCGACGATCTGGCGGCGCTGGTACTGAACGAGGCCGTGAAGCGCGCCGGTGTGGACGCCGGTATCGTCGAGGACGTGTATCTCGGCTGCGCGATTCCCGAGGCGGAGCAGGGCCTGAACGTGGCCCGTCTGGCCGCGCTGCGCGCCGGGATGCCCGACAGCGTGGGCGGCGTGACCGTGAACCGCTTCTGCTCCAGTGGCCTGCAGACCATCGCCATGGCGGCGGCGGCCATTCAGGCCGGGCAGGCGGACGTGATGCTGGCCGGTGGCGTGGAGAGCATGAGCTTCGTGCCCATGAGCGGCCACAACCCCAGCCCGAACCCGGAACTGGTGGACGCCCGTCCCGGCGCGTACATCGGCATGGGCATGACCGCCGAGAACGTCGCCGCGAAGTACGGCATCAGCCGCGAGGATCAGGACGCGTTCGCCTTCCGCAGCCACCAGCGCGCCGCGGCGGCGCAGGACGCCGGGAAGTTCGACGCCGAGATCGTGCCCGTCCCCGTCCGCGTGGATAAACTGAAGGGCACGAAGATGAAGTCCGAAACCGTGAACTTCGACAAGGACGAACTCATCCGCCGGGACGCGAACCTCGCGGACATGGCGAAGGTGCGCCCCGCGTTCAAGGCGACAGGCTCGGTCAGCGCCGCGAACAGCAGCCCCTTCAGTGATGGCGCGGCCGCCGTGCTCATCATGAGCGGCGAGAAGGCGCAGGAACTCGGCGTGAAACCGCTGGCGAAGTTCCTCGGCTTCGCCGTGGCAGGCGTGGAGCCCGAACTGATGGGCATCGGCCCCATCAAGGCCGTGCCGAAGGTGCTCGCGCAGACCGGCCTGACCCTCGACGACATCGACCTGATCGAACTGAACGAGGCGTTCGCCGCGCAGTCCCTCGCCGTAGCGCGGGAACTGGGCCTGAACCAGGACATCATGAACGTCAACGGCGGCGCCATCGCCCTGGGCCACCCCCTAGGCTGCAGCGGCGCGAAACTCGCCACGACCGCCATCTACGAACTGCAACGCCGTGGGGGCGGGAAGGCCCTGATCACCATGTGCATCGGTGGGGGCATGGGCGCCGCCGGGATCATCGAAGTGTACGGCGCGGACCAGGCCGCCGACTGACCTGAACACGGAAGCAGGGCACTCGCCGGGAAGGGGGTGCCCTGCTGTGCTGTGCATATTCACGTGACGTTAATTCTCAGCCTCCGAGCGTCACACAGCCTTTAGGATGTCGAGCAAGTTCGTCGCTTCGGTGCGGCGGGGTGCGGTTCCCATAGATCGCTGGGGTGGAGTCAGGTCAAGTTGGCCTGACTCCATGCCTTTTGCTTTTCGCTCTTTCAGGTGTGGAGGTGATGGTGGTGTTCAAGGGATTGGGTTGGCGTGCGGCGCTGCCGCTGGGGGTGCTGCTGTCGGGCGGCGCGCTGGCGGCGAGTTCGGCGGGAACGGCGGACCTGCTGTTCGGGCTGTTCTGGGTGGTGCTGGCCGCGGCGGTGTTCGGGACGGTGGCCTCGAAGCTGGGTGTTCCGGCGGTGGTGGGGCAGGTGCTGGCCGGGATTCTGATCGGGCCGAGCGTGCTGAGTCTGGTCCGCCCGGACGAGTTCCTGCTCAGTCTCGCGGAGTTGGGCGCGGTGTTCCTGCTGTTCATGGTGGGTCTGGAGACCCGCTTCCGGGATCTGCTGTCGGTGGGGAAGGAGGCACTGCTCGTGGCGGTGCTGGGCATCGCGTTCCCGCTGGCGCTGGGCTTCGGGTTCGGGCTGTGGCAGGGGCAGGAGAACGTCAGTGCGCTGTTCGTGGGAACGGCCCTGGTGGCGACGTCGGTGGGCATCACGGCAAAGGTGTTGCAGGAGATGGGCGTGCTGGACGCCCGGTTCGCGCAGGTGATCCTGGGCGCGGCCGTCATCGACGACATCCTGGGCCTGACGCTGCTGGCGGTCGTGAGCGGCCTGGGCGCCGGGGAGAGCATGAGTGCCGGGCAGGTGGGCCTGATCCTGGGCCTCAGCGTGGGGTTCGTGGCGCTGGTGCTCGCGCTGGGCATCCCGCTCATCCGCCGCTTCCAGCCCCGACTGCGGAACCTGAGCCTGTCACGCATGTTCAACGTGGCGATCGTGGTGGGCCTGGGCGTGGCCGCGCTGAGCACCGTGGCGGGTCTCGCGCCCATCATCGGGGCGTTCCTGGCGGGCATGGTGCTGGCCGAGGTGAAGGACGAACTGGAGTTCGAGTCGAAGGTGCACGCCCTGGAATCCTTCCTGGCGCCGGTGTTCTTCGTGGCCGTGGGCTTGCAGCTCGACCTGAGCGTGCTGGGTGACCCGGTCGTGATCGTCGCGGGCCTGATCCTGACGGTGCTGGCGGTGATCGGCAAGGTTGCGGGCGGCCTGATCGGCGCGCGCAGCATGGGCGGAAGGCAGTCGCTGCTGGTCGGTGTGGGCATGGTCCCGCGTGGCGAGGTCGGGTTGATCGTCGCCAGCCTGGGCCTCGCGGCGGGCGTGATCGGCAAGCAGGTGTACGCCGAGGTGCTGCTCATGGTCCTTCTGACGACCGTGCTGGCGCCGCTGGTGCTGCGCGCCCTGGCCCCCCGCCCGGAACGGGACGCACCCGCCGCCTGAGTCGCGCGGCGTGGAGGAGGGGGCCGTCCAGTGGGGCGTGCCCCCTCCCGCCTTTTCCCGCCTGTGCGGTACCCTGGAGGGATGCCGGACGTTCCCGCCGCCCCCACCCGTTCCCGCCTGAGACTGCGGGTGTCCCCCGCTGCCGAGGCGCACGTGCGCGCCGGGCACCCCTGGGTGTACGAGTCCAGCCTGCGTGCCCAGAGCCGCGACGGCGACGCGGGGGAACTGGCCGTGATCTACGACCGCCGCGACCGCTTCCTGGCGATCGGGCTGTTCGACCCGGACAGCCCGCTGCGGGTGCGGGTGCTGCACCAGGGCACCCCGGCCACGCTGGACGACGCGTGGTGGGCGGCGCGGCTGGACGAGGCGCTGCTGCGCCGCGCGCCGCTGTTCGGCCTGGACACCGACGGGTACCGCGTCGTGAACGGCGAGTCCGACGGGTTTCCCGGGCTGGTCGTGGACCGCTACGCGAGCACGCTGGTCGTGAAGCTGTACACCGCCGCGTGGTTCCCGCACCTGGAGCGCATGCTGGGCCTCCTCGCCGAGCGCTTCCCGGAGTTCGCGCTGGTGCTGCGCCTGAGCCGCAACATCCAGACCCGCGCCCGCGAGGAGGGCCTGTTCGACGGTCAGCTCCTCGCAGGCCGCGTCGGGAGCGGCACCGTCGTCTTCCACGAGACCGGACTGGCCTTCGAGGCGGAGGTGCTGCGCGGCCAGAAGACCGGGTTCTTCCTCGACCAGCGTGACAACCGCCGCCGCGTCGAGAAGTACGCGCGGGGCCGCCGCGTCCTGAACGCCTTCTCGTTCAGCGGCGGCTTCAGCCTGTACGCCGCGCGGGGCGGGGCGGCGCACGTCGTCAGCCTCGACATCAGCGCGCACGCGCTGGACAGCGCTGAACGCAACTACGCCCTGAACCCGAAACTCACCGCCCCGCACGAGACCGTCCAGGCCGACGTGTTCGAATGGCTCGCCGAGACCGACTGCGAATTCGACCTCGTGATCCTCGACCCGCCCTCCCTGGCCCGCCGCGAGACGGAACGGGCAGGCGCGATCCGCGCGTACAGGAAACTCGCCGCCGACGGCATCCGCCGCCTCGCGCCCGGCGGTATCCTCCTGAGCGCCTCGTGCTCCGCGCACGTCAGCGCCGAGGAATTCTGGGACGTCGTCCGCGACGCCGCCACCCGCTCCGGCCGCAAGTGGCGCGAACTGCACACCAGCCAGCACGCCCCCGACCACCACGCGACCTTCGCGGAAGCGCAGTACCTCAAGGCCATCTTCATCCAGTTCGACTGACCCGGACCGGTGTGGTGGACTGCCGCATGCGGACAGGACGTCGGTGGGCTGGAAGGTGGACGGGCGCGGCGCTGTGTCTCCTGCTGGGTGTGGCGGGCGCGCAGGGCTGCCCGCCGGGCCAGGAGGCGCGCCTGACCCGGACCGGGCACGCGCTGGAGGCTGCGCAACTGCGCTGGCAGAGGGCGGCCCCGGCGGGCTACACCTTGACCCTGTACCGGGTTACGGACATGGACAACGAGACGACGGTGCTGACCGGGCCGCAGGTCCGGGGCAGCCCAGGTCCCGTTGAAGGGCTCTTCGGCGAGGTAGAGGAGATGCTCGACATGGCCCGCACTGTTCCCGGTTTCTGCTTCGAGGTGGCGGCCGTGTTCGACTGGCGGTACGGGTACCCGGTCCGGGTGTGGTTCTGGTCGCCGGTGGACGGCACGCGGCACCTGACCTACCGGGAGATCTCGGACTTCCAGCCCCGACCCTGACCCTGCCCGCGACAGGGCGCTCTGGCGGGGGCCAGCCCATCGGTGGCCGGGAGAAGGGCACACTGAAGGTATGGACGACTCTCTGAACCGGGATCAGCTCATTGCCCTGGTGCGGCGGCTGCTTCAGGCCGATGTTCACGAAGAAGAGCGGGAGCAGATTCTTGACACCCTTCAGGAGCAGCTCCTGGATCCTCAGCTCAGCGATGACATCTTCTGGCCGGATCGGGAGATGACTGCTGAGGACATCGTTGATCGCGTGCGGGCGTATACGCCTATCCGCCTGAACTGGTCGCCCGAGCAGTGACCCATTTCTCTGATTGACAGACCCTAGCATGGGCGGGTGCCGGCGCCCCGCAAGATCATTCACGTGGACATGGACGCCTTCTACGCGTCGGTGGAGCAGCGGGATGACGCGCGGCTGCGGGGGCGGCCCGTGGCGGTCGCGTGGGGTGGGCGGCGCTCGGTGGTCCTGACCGCGAGTTACGAGGCGCGGCCCTTCGGGGTGCGGTCGGCGATGCCGCTGTACCGAGCGCTGGAGCGCTGCCCGGAGCTGGTGGCGGTGGAGCCGAGGTTCGAGGCGTACCGCGAGGTGAGTGCGCAGATCCGCGCAGTGTTCGCCGCGTTCACGCCGCTGGTGGAGCCGCTGTCGCTGGACGAGGCGTACCTGGACGTCACGGCGCCCCTGATGGGTGGGCCGAGTGCGACGCGGATTGCGCAGGCGATCCGGCGGCAGATCCGCGAGGGGACGGGCCTGACGGCGGGCGTGAGCGTGAACAAGTTCCTGGCGAAACTCGCGAGCGGCTTGCACAAGCCTGATGGGCTGACCGTGATCCTGCCGGATCAGGTGGACGCGCTGCTGGCGGGGTTGAAGGTGGGGGACTTTCACGGGATTGGCCCGGCGACCGCGGCGAAACTGGCCGGGATGGGCATCCGCACGGGCGCGGACCTGCGCGCCGCCGACCCGGCAGGCCTGACGGCACGCTTCGGGGTGCATGGCGCGCACTTCTCGCGGATCGCGCGGGGCCTGGACGACCGCCCGGTCGAGCCGGACCGCCCGCACCGCAGCGTGGGCACCGAGGAGACCTACGGGCATGACCTGCGCGGCGTGGACGCGGTGGCGGCCCGGCTGCCCGTGCTGGCGCAGGGGGTGGAACGCCGCCTGGAACGGGCCGGCCTGGCCGCGCGGACGGTGGTGCTGAAACTGAAGTTCGACGACCGCAGCGTCATCACGCGCCGGGTCACCCTCCCGCTGCCTGTTCATACCGCGCAGGAGCTGGCCCGCGCCGCTGCGCGCCTCCTGACGCCGGAGCTGCTCGCGGGCCGGGGCGTGCGGCTGGCGGGCATCACGGCGGCTGGACTGGTCCCAGCGGGGCAGGTGCCCACGCAACCGCTGCTGCTGGGCGGGTAGGGCACAGGGGGTAGAGTCGGGCGGTGACTCTGCCTCTGCGCGCCGTGATTTTCGACCTGGACGACACGCTGTTCGACGATACGGGCTGCACGTACGCGGGCCTGCGTGCCCTGGCGGCGCAGTCTGGCCTGAGCGTTTCGCCCGCTGAGCTGTTCGCGCGGCACGCGGCGCACATCCGCGCCATCGACCCGCTGCTGTTCCGGGGCGAGCTGACCGCACACGGCGCGCGGGTGCTGCGCTTCACGCGCCTCCTGACCGAGCTGGGCGTGCCCGATCCGGACGGCGAGGCGGCGACCGTCACGTACCGGGAGGCGTACCGCGCCGCCTGGGCGCCCCTGCCCGGCGCGGCGGACGTGCTGCGGGACCTGCGCGCCGCCGGGCTGCGACTGGCCGTCCTGACGAACTACGTGCGCGAGGTGCAGGCCCTGAAACTCGCGCACTTCGGTCTGGACACCTTGGTGGACGCGGTGCTGTGCGTCGAGGAGGTCCCGGCGGCGAAACCCGACCCGCGCGCCTACCACGCCGCCTGCGCCGCGCTGGCCGTCACTCCACAGGAGGCCGTGATGGTGGGGGACTCCTGGGAGAAGGACGTGCAGGGCGCCCGCCGGGCCGGACTGCGGGCGGTGTGGGTGAACCGCGCAGGGACGACCGGGCCCGACCCGGCCGTGCCGGTCGCATCGCGGCTGGCCGACCTGCCCGCCGCGCTGGGCGTACCGGTCCTTACTCGCGGGTGATGACGTACACGTCCACGTTGCGCGTCTGCCGCAGCACCGAGCGGATAATGTCCCCCCGCAGGAATTCCTCCCAGCGGGAGCGGCTGCTCTCGCCCAGCACGACCTGCGTGGCATGCGCGGCCTGCACGTGCCGGATCAGGGTGGCCGCCACGCCGCCCGCCGGGTCAAGCACGATGAATTCCCCGCCCAGCGCGACCGTGACCGCGCGGAAGGTGTCGAGCAGCCGCGCACGCTCGGCACTGATCCGCTCGGACCGTACGGTCACGACCTGAAGGTCGGCATGCAGGCGCTGCGCGAGCTGCCCGCCGCGGCGGATCAGACGCGCGCCGGTCTCCTCGGCGGCCACAGCGACCACCACGCGCTCCTGCACGCCCAGGCCTGCCGCCAGACCGGCCGCGCCCTGCTCGACGACGTGCGCCACCTGCCGCAGCGCCAGTTCCCGCAGCGCCGTCAGGTTCGGCAGCGTGAAGAAGTTCGTCAGGGCGTGCTCGGCCCGCTCCGCGCCGTACACCGCGCCGGACCGCACCCGCTCGCGCAGGTCGGCAGGTGTCAGGTCCACGAGCACCAGTTCGTCCGCGCCGCGCAGCACGGCGTCCGGGATGCGCTCGCGGACGCGCACGCCGGTCAGGCGCGCCACCGTGTCGTGCAGGGACTCCAGGTGCTGCACGTTCACGGTGGACAGCACGTTCACGCCTGCGTCTAGCAGCGCCTCGACGTCCATCCAGCGCTTCTCCCGCGCGCTGCCCGGCGCGTTCGAATGCGCCAGTTCATCCACGAGCACCACGTCCGGACGGCGCGCGATCAGGCCCGCCACGTCCAGTTCACCCAGCGTCACGCCGCCCCGCACGACCTCCAGCCGCGGGAAGACCGGCAGGCCCGCCGCGGCCGCCTGCGTGAACGCCCGCCCGTGCGTTTCCAGCACGCCGATCAGGGCGTCCTCGCCGCGCTCCAGGCGGTCGCGCAGTTCACTGAGCGCGCGGGTGGTCTTCCCGACCCCCGCCGCCATGCCCACGAACACCCGGTGCCGACCCCGCGCCGGGCGGGCGGCGCCGGGCATCGCCAGCCGCTCGGGTTCAGGCGGCGTGACGACTCACCGTCCCAGCCGGTCCAGGGCGAGGTTCAGTTCCAGCACGTTCACGCCGGGTTGCCCCAGGCCCAGCACGCCCCGCTCGGTGTGATCCCGCACCAGCGATTGCACCTGCGCGTCCGTCAGGCCGCGCGCGCGCGCCACCCGCGCCACCTGCACCGCTGCCCCCGCCGGAGACACGTGCGGGTCGAGGCCACTGCCGCTCGCGGTGAGCAGATCCACCGGAATCTGCGTGACGGGGATGTTCTCCCGCGCCGCAATGGCCTGCGCCTGGGCCTGCACGCGCTCCCGCAGTGCCGGGTTGCTCACGGCGAGATTGCTGCCCGACGCGTTCACCGGGTCGTACCCGCTCCCGGCGGCGCTGGGCCGCCCGATGAAGTACCGGTCCCCCGTGAAGGGCTGCCCGATCAGCGCCGAGCCGACCACCCGGCCCCGGTCGCGGATCAGGGAACCGGTCGCCTGCGCGGGAAACAACGCGCCGCCCAGCGCGGTCGTCACCGCCGGGTACGCGAGGCCGCCCAGCACCAGCCACAGCGCCGAGAAGCGCAGCCAAGCGCTCCACCCCGGCTGAGGCGCGTCAGAAAAGTCGGGTTCAGAAAGGACAGGGGAGGGCATGTCGTTCAGGGTCATGATGAAACCTCTTGGGTGAGGCGAGTTGGGGGAGCGGTCCCCCAGACCTCGCCGGGAAGGTGTGGTGTCCTAGTCCGGAGTCCGTCTGTTCCTAATCGCAGCCGCTCGGGTTGAAGGGGTTCCTCCCCCCTCAACCGGAGTCGTTAAGCGCCAACCAGTCCGAGCAGCACGTCGATGAGCTTGATGCCCACGAACGGCACGAGCACGCCGCCCAGCCCGTAGATCAGCAGGTTGCGGGCCAGCAGAGCGTCGGCACTGCCGGGCGAGTAACGCACGCCGCGCAGCGCCACCGGAATCAGGGCCGGGATGACCAGCGCGTTGAAGATCACGGCGGACAGGATCGCGCTCTGCGGGCTGCGCAGGTCCATCACGTTCAGCGGGGCCAGCGCGGGAATCTGCGTGGCGAACAGCGCGGGGAGGATCGCGAAGTACTTGGCGACGTCGTTCGCGATCGAGAAGGTCGTCAGTGCGCCGCGCGTCATCAGCAGGCCCTTGCCGATCTCCACGACCTCGATCAGCTTGGTGGGGTCGGAGTCCAGGTCGATCATGTTCGCTGCTTCCTTGGCCGCCTGCGTGCCGCTCTGCATGGCGAGGCCCACGTCTGCCTGCGCCAGGGCGGGGGCGTCGTTCGTGCCGTCGCCCATCATGGCGACCAGCTTCCCACCGCGCTGCTCCTCGCGGATCATGGCGAGCTTGTCCTCGGGCGTCGCCTCGGCCAGGAAGCCGTCCACGCCGGCCTCGCGGGCGATCGCCTCGGCGGTCAGGGGGTTGTCCCCGGTGATCATCACGGTGCGCAGCCCCATGCGGCGCAGCTGCTCGAAGCGTTCCCGCATGCCGGGCTTCACCACGTCCGACAGGGCCACCACGCCCAGAACGCGTTCGTCCCGGAGCACCACGAGGGGCGTGCCGCCCGCGCGGGCCACCTCATCCACCAGCGGGGACAGTTCGGTGGGGACGTTGCCGCCCCGCTCGCGGGCCAGGCGGGTGATGCGGTCGGCGGCGCCCTTGCGGATGCTCACGCCGCCCGCGTCCACGCCGCTCATGCGGGTCTGCGCGGTGAACTCGATGAACGCCGCGTCCGCCGGGGTGGCGGGCGTCACGCCCTGCGTGCGGGCCAGCGTCACGATGCTCTTGCCTTCCGGGGTGGGGTCCGCCGCCGAGGCCAGCGCCGCCGCGCCCGCCAGTTCCTCGCCGCTCACGCCGGGCAGCGGCAGGAAGCGCGTCGCCTGACGGTCCCCGACGGTGATCGTGCCGGTCTTGTCGAGCAGCAGGATGTCCACGTCCCCGGCCACCTCGACCGCCTTACCGCTCTTGGCGATCACGTTCGCCTGCAAGGCCCGGTCCATGCCCGCGATGCCGATGGCGGGCAGCAGACCGCCGATCGTCGTGGGAATCAGGCACACGAGCAGCGCTGCGAGCGTCACCACGTCCACTGTCGCCCCCGCGAAGCGCGACAGGGGCAGCAGGGTCGCCACGACGATCAGGAACACCAGCGTCAGTGCGGCTAGCAGGATCGACAGGGCCAGTTCGTTCGGGGTCTTCTGGCGGCTGGCGCCCTCGACGAGCGCGATCATGCGGTCGAGGAAGCTCTCGCCGGGCTGCGACGTCACCCGCACCACGATCCGGTCGGACAGCACGCGCGTCCCGCCCGTCACGCCGCTGTGGTCGGTGCCCGCCTCGCGGATCACCGGGGCGCTCTCACCCGTGATGGCACTCTCGTCCACCGCCGCCAGCCCCTCGACGACCTCGCCGTCGCCGGGGATCATCTCGCCCGCCTGCACCACGATCACGTCCCCGCGCCGCAGCCCCGTGCTGGGGATGACCTCCTCGCGGCCGTCCAGCACCCGGCGGGCCGGGGTGTCCTCGCGCGCCGAACGGAGTGTGGCCGCCTGCGCCTTCCCGCGCGCCTCGGCCAGCCCCTCGGCGAAGTTCGCGAACACCACCGTGAACAGCAGCCAGACCGTCACGCCCGCCGGGTAGCCCCACGCCTGCCCACTCGCGGCGGCCTGCACGGTCAGCAGCAGCGTCAGCACGCCGCCCAGCAGCACCACGAACATCACCGGGCTGCGCACCATGAAGCGCGGATCGAGTTTCACGAAGGCGGCCCTCAGCGCGGCGCGCATCAGCGCCGGGGCGAACACGCCCCCCTTCGGGGTTTTCTGCGGCACAGCGGTCATTTCGTCACGTCCTTCACGAGGGTCAGGGGGGCCGGACTCCACTGCGGGCCAGTCAGGGACAGCACCTGACCGTCCCTCCGCTCCGTCCGTCCCGTCGGTTGCTGCTTGCTCCGCTCGGGGTCACATCCGGGACGTGACCCGCAAAGGGTCATCTGTTCCGCCACCGGGCCCAGCACCAGCGCCGGGGCGAAGTTCAGGAGCTGCAGCAGCAGCATCACGCTCAGGAGCATCCCGGCGAACACCGGCGTGTCCACCCGTAGCGTCCCGCTGCCTTCAGGCGCGGCGCGTTTGGCGGCCAGCAGGCCCGCGATCGCCAGCGGCCCCACGATCGGCAGGAAACGGGCCAGCAGCAGCACCAGCGCGCAGCTGAGGTTCCACCAGGGCGTGTTGTCGCCCAGACCCTCGAAGCCGCTGCCGTTGTTCGCGAACGCCGAGTTGTACTCGTACAGCACCTGCGACAGCCCGTGGAAGCCGGGGTTTGAGTTGGCCGTGACCGCCGGATTCGCCAGGGCCAGCGCCGTGAAGCCCAGCACCAGCAGCGGCTGCAGCAGCAGGATCAGTGACGCCAGCTTGATCTCGGGCGCCTCGATCTTCCGGCCGAACAGTTCCGGCGTGCGGCCCACCATCAGGCCCGCCACGAACACCGTCAGGATCACGAACACCAGCATGTTGATCAGCCCGACGCCGATGCCTCCGTACACGTCGTTCAGGAACATGCCCAGCTGCGGCACCAGCCCGCCCAGCGGCGTGAACGAATCCAGCATGCCGTTCACGCTGCCGTTACTCGTCTGCGTGGTCAGCGCGGCCCACAGCGCCGTCGCGTCCGCACCCAGGCGCACCTCCTTGCCTTCCATGTTCGGGCCCAGCGCGGACAGACCGGCCAGGGCGGCGTTCGGCATCCGCTCGGCGAGCACCGCGCCCAGCATCAGCGCCGCCGACAGCGCGCTCATGACGCCCATCAGCACCAGCCCGAAGCGCGGGCGGCGCAGGAACCGGCCGGTCGCCACGACCAGCGCCAGCGGGAACAGGATGATGCTGACCGTCTCCAGCAGGTTCGACAGCGGCGTGGGGTTCTCCAGCGGCACCGTCGAGTTCGGCCCGTACCAGCCGCCCCCGTTCGTGCCCAGCTGCTTGATCGCCACCATCGGCGCGACCGGCCCCACCGGGATGGTCTGCGTGGTCACCGCCTGCCCCCCCACGGTCTGAGGCTGCACCAGCGTCGCCGTACGCGCGCCCGCGAAGGTGCTCGGCACGCCCTGCCACGTCAGCAGCAGCGCCAGCACCGCCGATGAGACCGTCAGCAGCGCCGCGCCGCGCGTCACGTCCAGAAAGTAGTTCCCCAGGTGCGCGTCTCCGCGCAGCCCGCGCAGCACCGCGAACAGCGCCGCGAACCCCACCGCCGGGGTGAAGATCTGCAGCGCCGTGATGCCCAGCATCTGCGACAGGTACGACAGGCCACTCTGGCCGCTGTAATGCTGCTGGTTCGTGTTCGTGATGAACGACGCCATCGTGTGCACCGCCGTGTCCCAGCGTAGATTGGCGATGCCGTCCGGGTTCAGCGGCAGGCCTCCCTGCAGCAGGTAGGTGGCCAGCGCCACCAGCCCCACGATCACGTTCGTGCCCAGCAGCGCCCCCACGTACGCGCGCCACGACATGCCCCGCGCGGCGTCCACGCCGCACGCGCGCAGCAGCCCCGCCGTCATCCGGGGCGCCGGGGCCTCCATCAGCCGGGCCATGAACAGCCCCAGGGGAAGGGCTAGCGCCAGCGCCAGCCCGTAGGTGAGCAGGATATCCATCAGAACCGTTCCGCCTTCACCAGGGCGTACAGCAGATACGCGCCCAGCGCCAGCACCAGAATGAGAAGCAGTGCGTTCATGCCGCCCAGCCTGCGCCGCCCCCCCACCCGGGCGGTATGCTCCGACCGGCCCACCCCCCTGGCCAGATGGCCAGTCCCCACGCCGCCCACCGCGCCCCTACGCTGAACGCCAGACGCCACATGACCACCCCAGCCACCCCTGACCCGGCCACCCCCACCACCCCGGAACGCAGCGAACGCCGCCTGCTGGCCGCCAGCGCGGGCCTGATCACCGCCATCGTCCTGACGGACATCCTCACCCCGGCGTCCCTGGTCATCGGCACCCTGGTCAGCGCCCCGCTGGCCCTGGCCGCGCTGGGCGCCACGCGGCGCGCCACCGTGAACCTCACCGCGCTGGCCGTCACCGGGAATGTCCTGGCGGGCCTCGTGAACGCCACGCGGGACGGCGCGACCCCCACCGACCTCGGCAACCGCGCCGTGAGCATCCTCGCCGCGCTGCTCGTGGGCGTCCTGAGCCTGCGCGCGCGTGAGGCCGCCACCCGCGCCGCCCGCCTGCACGAGGAGGAACGCCGCCTCCAGCGCGAACGCGCCCTGCGCGCCCTGATCGAGGCGGTCAGCGGTCCCCTCACCCAGGCGCAGTTCGTGACGCGCGCCGCTCACGCCCTCCAGGCCCTGACCGGCGCGGCCGCCGTCGAGATCGGCAGCGTTGACCGCGCCGTGCTGCGCGAACCCCACGCCTACACCGGCCCTGGCGAGGGCAGCCTGGGCCGCCGCCTGCCCCTGGACCTGCTGGCCCGCCCCGCCACCCGCGACCCAGGGCAGGAGAGACCTGATCAGGTGTGGGCGGTCGGCGGCGGCGACACCTTTGTGGCCCGCCTCACCCGCCCCAGCGACCCGGAACTCCTGATCCTCCTCACCCGCCCCGCCGCCCCCCCCGACCAGCTCTCGGAAGCCGTGCAGACCCTCCAGCCACTGCTGGACCGCACCGCGCTGCTCGACGACCTGCACGCCCGGCAGGCCCAGCTCCAGGAACGCGGGGAGCTCCTCCAGGACCTCATCTACTCCTTCAGTCACGACCTGCGCACCCCGCTCATGGCGAACGCCGTGAACATGCGCTCGGCCCTGAAAGGCGCCTACGGTCCCCTCCCGGACGACTACGCCGCCACGCTCCGCAACGGCCTGGACGCCAACGCCGCCCTGCTCACCCTGGCCGATCAGCTGCTCCTGGTCGCCAAGTACGAGAGCGGCGAGGAGGACAGCGAACTCCAGAGCGTGCCGCTGCGGGACCTCGTCCTGAACGTCACCGAGCAGCTCCAGTCCACTGCCGCCGCGCGCGGCGTGACCATCGAACCCACCCTGGACGGCGCGCGCGTCCCCGGACGCAAACACGACCTGCGCCGCGCCGTGCAGAACCTCCTCGACAACGCCGTCCGCTACGCCCCGCCCGGCAGCGCCGTGCACGTCACCCTGGCCCGGGCGGACGGCGAGGCGATCCTCAGCATCCTCGACAGCGGCCCCGGCGTCAGCGCGCCGCGCGTCCCCACCCTCTTCCAGCGCTTCCGCTCCGGCGGCGCCGGCGGCGGCACCGGCCTGGGCCTGTACCTCACCCGCCGCATCGCCGAACGCCACGGCGGGACCGTCACGTACGCCCGCACCGCCCGCACCCAGAGCGTCTTCACCCTCACCCTGCCCCTGGAGGACGCATGACCGCATCCCCCCACCGGAACCCCGCGTGATCACCCACGTCCTGCTCGTCGAGGATCACGCCTTCACCCGCGACGGCCTGCGCGCCGCCATCAACCTCGAACTCGACCTGCGCGTCACCGCCGAGGCCCGCAGCGGCGAGGAGGCCCTGGACGTCCTGGCCCGCACCCAGACCGGGCCGCAACCCGTCCACGTCGCCGTGCTCGATATTGGCCTGCCCGGCATGGACGGCATCCAGACCGCCGCCGAGATCGGCCGCCGCTACCCGCAGGTCCGCATGGTGATGCTCACCGCGCACGACCTGCGCGACGAGGTGCTGGCCGCGCTGGCGTCCGGTGCGCACGCCTACTGTCTCAAGAGCGCCGACCCGGACCTGCTGCTGCTCGGCATCCGCGCCGCGGCATCCGGCAGCGCGTACCTCGATCCGCAGATCGCGCACCACGTGCTGGGCAGCATCCGTACGCCCCACGCGACCTCACCCCTCACCCCACGCGAGACCGAGGTGTTGCGCCTCATCGCCGACGGGCAGGGCAACCGCGACATTGCCGCCAGCCTGGGCATCAGCGTCAGCACCGTGAAACTCCACGTGCAGGAGATCCTCGTGAAACTCCACGCCGCCGACCGCACCCAGGCCGCCGTGCAGGCGCTCCGGCAGGGCCTGCTGTAGCCCTCTAGCGCCGCGCGATCACCAGCAGGCCCGACACGATCAGCCCCGCGCCCACCAGCATGCGCGGCGTGATGTGCTCCCGCAGCAACCACGCCGCCAGGATCATCGCCACGACCACGCTGCCCTTGTCGATCAGCGCGACCGTCGCCACGTCCCCCACCTTCAGCGCCTTGTAATAGAAGATCCATGACAGCGCCGTCGTCACGCCGGACGCGCCCAGCCACCACAGGTTCACGGCCCGCACGCCTGCCACGTCCCGCCAGGGCACGAACAGCGCCGCGAACAGCAGCACGAACACGAAGACGAACACCGTCCGGATCGTCAGGCCCAGCTCGCCGCTGATGCCGGCCAGACCCTGCTTCGCGATCACGGACGTGAACCCCGCGAAGAACATGGACAGCACCGCCCAGAAGATCCACTGAGGCATACCGGCAGTGTAGAGGCTCAGGAGCCGCAGGCGCGCCTCCCGGCGAGCGGCACAGGCCACAGAAGACGACGAAGCTGGCCCGGCAGAAGATGCCGGGCCAGCCCTGCGGGAGGCCTTACGCCGGGACGCTTTCCCCGGCGAGGTGCAGCCAGGTGCCCAGCACGCTGTCGGGGTTGAGGCTGACCGAGTCGATGCCCTGCTCCATGAGCCACTGGGCGAGGGCGGGGTGGTCGCTGGGGCCCTGACCGCAGATGCCGACGTACTTCCCGGCGCGCTTGGCCGCCTGGATGGCCTGACTCATCAGGGCCAGCACCGCCTCGTTCTGCTCGTCGAACAGGTCCGCCACGAGGCCCGAGTCGCGGTCCAGCGCCAGGGTCAGCTGCGTGAGGTCGTTGCTGCCGATGCTGAAGCCGTCGAAGTGTTCGAGGAACTGGTCGGCGAGGATGGCGTTGCTGGGAATCTCGCACATCATGATGATCTTCAGGCCGTTCTCTCCGCGCTTCAGACCGTTGCGCCCCAGGATCTCGATGATCTGCTTGGCCTCGCCGACGGTGCGGACGAAGGGGATCATAACCTGCACGTTCGTGAGACCCATGTCGTCCCGGACAGACTTGATCGCCTCGCACTCCAGGGCGAACGCGGCGGCGAAATCCGCGCTGCGGTAGCGGCTCGCACCCCGGAAGCCAATCATGGGGTTCTCCTCGGTGGGCTCGTAGGCCGGGCCGCCGATGAGGTGCGCGTACTCGTTGCTCTTGAAGTCGCTCAGGCGCACGATCACGGGTTTCGGGGCGAACGCGGCGGCGATGCTGGCGACGCCCTCGGCCAGCTTCTCGCGGAAGAAGTCACGAGGTGAGGCGTACCCAGCGGTGCGGTCCTCGATCTGCGCCCGCACGTCGTCGGGGACGTTCGGGTAGTCCAGCAGCGCGCGGGGGTGAATGCCGATCACGTTCGAGCAGATGAACTCCACGCGGGCCAGGCCCACGCCCTCGTGCGGCAGCGCCGCGAAGGAGAACGCGCGGTCGGGCGAGGCGACGTTCATCATGATCTTCATGCCGACCTCGGGCATGTTGCTCAGCTCGACGCGGTTCACGCGGAACGCGAGGCGGCCCTCGTACACGAAGCCGGTGTCGCCCTCGGCGCAGGACACCGTGACCTCCTGCCCGCTGCGCAGCTCACGGGTGGCGTTCCCGGTGCCGACCACGGCCGGAATGCCGAGTTCGCGGGCGATGATCGCCGCGTGGCAGGTGCGCCCACCGCGGTTCGTGACGATGGCCGAGGCGCGTTTCATGACGGGTTCCCAGTCCGGGTCGGTCATGTCCGCGACCAGCACGTCGCCGTCCTGCACGCTGTCCATCTGCGACACGTCCCGCACGACCCGCACGACGCCCGCCCCGATGCGGTTCCCGACCGCGCGGCCCTCCACGAGCACCGGGCCCTTCCCAGTCAGTTCGAAGCGTTCCAGGGTCTTGCCGGTGCGGCTCTGCACCGTCTCCGGGCGCGCCTGCAGGATGTAGATCAGGCCGTCGCGGCCGTCCTTGCCCCACTCGATGTCCATGGGGCGGCCGTAATGGTTCTCGATGGTCACGCACTGCCGCGCGAGCTCCGTGAGGTCCTCATCGGACAGGCTGAACGCCCGCTGCTGCTCGGTGGGCACGTCCACGGTCTGCACGCCGCCTTCCGGGGCGTACTCCATCCGCTTCTGCTTGCTGCCCAGCGTGCGGCGCAGGATCGCCTTGCGGCCCGCGTTCAGGGCGGGTTTGTACACGAAGAACTCGTCCGGGTTCACGGCTCCCTGCACGACCATCTCGCCCAGCCCGTACGAACTGGTCACGAGGACCGCGTCGCGGTACCCGCTCTCGGTATCCAGCGTGAACGCCACGCCGGACGCGCCCAGATCACTGCGGACCATGCGCTGCACGCCGGCCGACAGGGCCACCTCGCTGTGCGCGAAGCCGTGGTGCACGCGGTAGCTGATGGCGCGGTCGTTGTACAGACTGGCGAACACCAGCCGCACGTGATGCAGCACGCTGTCGATGCCGCGCACGTTCAGGAACGTCTCCTGCTGCCCGGCGAAGCTCGCCTCGGGCAGGTCCTCGGCGGTGGCGCTGGAGCGCACGGCCACGTCCGGCTCGGTACCGCCGGACTCGGCGGTCATCGCAGCGTACGCGTCGCGGATCGCCCCTTCCAGCGCAGCGGGGAGGGTGGCGGCCTCGACCTGCGCGCGGATCTCGCGGCCCGCCTGCGCCAGCGCCACGACGTCATTCACGTCCAGGGCGGTCAGGCGGGCATTGATGCTCTCCTCGATCTGGTTCTCCTGAAGGAACAGCCGGAAGGCGTCAGCGGTGGTGGCAAAACCCCCAGGCACGCGCACGCCGGCCCCCGAGAGGCCCTGGATGAGTTCACCCAGCGAGGCGTTCTTCCCACCGACGATCTCCACGTCGGTCATCCTTAGTGTATCGAAGACGCGAATCATATCCATTGGTTTTCACCGTTCCTGCGAAGATCCAGCGCACTGGAAAGGGGCGAATTAGTGTGTCCTGCTCCCCCCACCTTACCGGACGCCGCTCCCCCGCGCAGCCACCCACCGGGTAACACCCGGCCATACGTCCAGACAGCCCGAACCCGGCAGGACCCACCCGCCCCCGCATGTCACGCTGAAC
The DNA here is from genome assembly GCF_014647435.1 of Deinococcus radiotolerans. Classification (NCBI taxonomy): domain Bacteria; kingdom Thermotogati; phylum Deinococcota; class Deinococci; order Deinococcales; family Deinococcaceae; genus Deinococcus; species Deinococcus radiotolerans. The sequence continues at coordinate 83,050 of NZ_BMPE01000006.1, forward strand.
CCATGCCTGAACCCCGCACCGTCGTGATCGTCAGCGACCACACCGGCCTCACCGCCGAGAACATGGCCCGCGCCCTCCTCGCCCACTTCCCCAGCCAGCCTCTACGCTACCTGCGCCGTCCCTTCACCGCCGATCATCAGGCTGCCCGCGCCGTCTGCCGCGAAGTCACCGCCCTGCACGACCGCGGCGAACACCCCATCATCTTCACCACCGTCACCCAACCCGACGTCCTGCACGAACTCCAGACCGCACCTGCCGAGGTCTTCGACCTCCTCGGCCCAGGCCTGAGCACCCTGGAGACGCAGTTCGGCACACCCGCCGTCCGCCAGATCGGCCGGCACCACGACATGCACGACAGCGAAGCGTACCTCTCCCGCATGGACGCCCTCGACTTCGCGCTCGCCACCGACGACGGCATCGGCGACAAACAGTACGGCCTGAGCGACGTCATCCTGGTGGGCGTCTCCCGCGCCGGCAAGACCCCCACCAGCCTCTTCCTCGCCCTCCAGCACGGCGTCCGCGCCAGCAACTACCCCCTCGCCGAGGACGACTTCGACCGCACCGGCCTCCCCATCCCCCTCGAACCGCACCGACACAAACTCCACGGCCTCACCATCGACCCGCGCCGCCTCCACGCGATCCGCACCCAGCGCAAACCCGGCAGCCGCTACGCCAGCCTCGAACAGTGCGAACACGAGGTCCGCCGCGCCGAACGCCTCTTCCAGCGCGCGGGCATTCCAGTCCGCGACACCACCAGCGCCAGCGTCGAGGAGATCGCCGCCGCCATCCTCAGCGCCCTGCGCGCCAGTCAGTAAACCCAGCCAATAAACAACGCGGCCGGGGGTTCCGGCTGCACGCCCGGAACCCCCAGAGTCAGAGAAAACGCAAGAAGACGAAAGAGAAGACGCTGAAGAAGACGAAAGAGAAGACAAGCTGGAAAACGAATCAGGAAGACGCTGGAGAAGACGCTCGACTCAAAACCGCGAACGAAGAAGGTGAAGTTATTTGGTGTTGCTGGCTGGCCCTTGACCAGTGATACAGCAGTCAAGTTCAGTATGGAGATCGGGCGCAGCCTTGACCTGTGTTAGTAGGAACAAGACAAGAATAACGCTACGTCCAAAAATACTCTTCATATTTCTTAACCTCCGGACTTGCTTGACTGAAGCTAGTGTGGCAGAAGGGTGGTTAACTGACGGCCAATGATCTTTCTGTGTTGAGGGATCATCAGGCTGATGTAGCCAACGGCTGCTGATTTAGCCGTTCAGCGCGCGTTTAGCCGCGGCGCGCGTGTGCTGACTGAGATGGGAGAGACCAGCTTTGGCATACGCGGCGATCGCTGCACTCCAGGCAGATTCAAAGACGGGGTTGAAGTGAGTGGCCTTCAGATACAGGTGTGCGGCAGCAACGGGATCGGTGATCTCCACCTCACTTCCCACCGACATCAGCAGGGCGAGCCACTGATTATCGAGAAACTCCCTCGCCTCCGTGACCCACTCGGTATCAGCGTCCGGCAGGAAAGCACCTGGATAGGTGTCCGCCAGACGATGCCGGTCCACTGAACTGTTGGCCTGTTGCCAGTTCTGCAGCGCCATGGCGTCGCAGCGAAGATCAAACTTTTCAGCCAATCGGTAGGTGCCACTGCTCAGCGGCAGGGGGTCCTGAGCGCCGAGCGCGGGTTTCAGGGCCTGCCGCAGGGCGTGGAGTGCCTGCTTGAAATAAGAGCCCAGTTCACTCCGTGCCTCGCCGTCCCAGAGCGCGGTCATCAGCTGATCGCGCGTGGCTGCCCCGTTCATACACAGGAAGGCCAGGAGTTCACGTGATTTTTTGAGCCGAATCTGAACTTCTGCACCGTTGACTGTCACGCCGAAGTTACCCAGCAACGTGATTCTGAGTGTGGGCCGTGCTCTCAGCGCGAGCCGGCGGGCCGCGCCGCCACCCAACTCAAGATCAGCGAACGCTGCATACAGGGGAGCCAGCCGGTCTGTGTCAACGGCGAGAGCCAGCTCACCGCCAATCCGGGAGAGCACTTCAATCAGTTCAGTACTGGCCTGCGCCAGTGGCGTATCCATGAGCCACCGGCAGTACGTTCTGAAGGCGTGCGATCGCAGTCGAAAGCCGTCCAGCAGCGCAACGCCCTCGATGACTGCCTCAAACCTGGACAAGGCCAGATCGTACTGCCGGTGCTCAACGTGAATCAGCCCAACGTAAAAGGCCTGAGCGATATGGTCGAATTCCTGTTTGGGATTCAACGCGTCGATATGCCGTTCAAAGACGTTGAGATCGATTTTTCCGATCCGCCACAGACACTCTGCTCGGAAGGCGCGGGCCAGAACGTTCAGGCGGTCGCTGCCCTGCGTGCTCTGAGTCTCGATGGAGAGATTGAGATGATGGAGTGCCGTGTCGAATTTTTCCTGTAAAAGGTAGAGTTCGCCCAGGATCAGGTGAGTGGTGTCACGGCGGTGGTCATTCAGCTCCTCAGCGCGTCTGAGCACTTCATGCACCATGGCCAGCGCCTCCTCTGGGCGACCTTCAAAGAACAGGCGGTAACCGAGGTCCATTCGCAGGGACAGGCTTTCACTGTGTCCGCCCAGCAGGTCGAACAGGCGGAGCGCCTCGCGGGCGTAGCGGTCCTGAGATTCAAAATCATCCATGGAGGCACTGACGTTCTGAGCGAAGTACAGCGCCCGGGCGCGCGACCTCAACTCTGAAACTGGCAGTTCGTCCAGGAGGTCCGCCATGATCCTCTGCGCTTCCGGCGCGCTCCCCAGCTCAACCAGCGCGCGGGAATACGAGCAGATCAGCCACCAGCGCGTGACCTCATCCGGCTGCGCTTCCAGCCCGCGTTTGGCGTGCGCTATGCGGGCTTCAGGGCCGCTGCGCATGGCGGCCAGCAGACTGAGCCCCAGATGAATGCGTGAGTCGGGCTGAGGCACGCCGGCAGCGCGCAGAAGCTGGATCTCAGCGGCGTCCGTTTCACCTGTCTCGAGCAGGGCGAGCGCCAACTGGCCAGTCTGCTTCGAACTCAGGTTCCGGCGCCGCAGCAGTCGCACAATCTCGGCGTACTTCCCCTCCCGCTCGAGCTGGTCGATGCGGCTGGCCAGCGGGTCAGTTGTGGTCCTGGCTGGCGGGAGGGCGGGGGTGTCAAGCTGGACGTTGACGTACCAGTCGCCGTTTCTGGCCTGGGTGACGCGGCCCCCCTGGACGCGCCCGGTCTTGAGGAGGTGACGCTGGTAGTTGCCGAGGCGGGTGGGGATGGTGTGGCGGCCCTGAAGTGTCCAGAGGGTGACGTGGCCGGTGTCGGGGTTGAGGCGCAGGCTGCGGGCGTCGAGCCAGTAGCTTTCGCCTTTCAGGCCGCCGCGGGTGTTGTGGCGGGCGTCGTGCGCGGCCTGCGCGGCGGCGCGGCGGGTGGCGTGGGGCAGGGCGGGGGCGTCTGGGTGGGCGCCGAGGAGGTCGTCGGTGGGGGTGTCGGGCTGGCGGCGGGCCTGCACGAGGAGGCTGTTCATCAGGCGGCTGACGTGGGTGCGGGTGTCATTCAGGGCGCTGGCCTGTTCGGGCGTGGGTTGCAACGTGAGTCGCACGGGCGTCTCCTGGGTGGTTTCGAACGGGGGGTTGAGGGGGGATCTGCGTCCCTGTATAGCAGGTTGTGCCTCCTAGAAACTGTGGGCTGTTCAGGATATGTGCGGGGCTGGTGGGGAGAGTCTGAGCAGCGGGGGAAGACCAGCGGGGTGCAGTCACGGCGTGGTTGGGCGGGTGCCCGGCGCGAACGGTCGCCAGACGGGACGCCGGAGGCTCTGGGGGGAGCCTCCGGCGGTGGGGAGTGCGGGTCAGCGGCGCGCGCGGTAGCGGCGGATCAGGGCGTTGGTGCTGCTGTCGTGGTGCAGGTCGGGTGCCTGATCGGCGTGCAGTTCGGGGACGATCTTCCCGGCGAGGACCTTGCCGAGTTCGACGCCCCACTGGTCGAAGGAGTTGATGTTCCACACGGCGCCCTGCACGAAGACCTTGTGCTCGTACAGGGCGATCAGGGCGCCCAGCGTGTGCGGGGTGAGGCGGTCGGCGAGGATAGTGTTGGTGGGGCGGTTCCCGTCGAATACGCGGTGCGGGGCAAGGTCGGCGGGCACGCCCTCATCCAGGACCTGCTGGAGGCTCTTGCCGAAGGCGAGCGCCTCGGTCTGCGCGAACACGTTCGCCATGAGGAGGTCGTGGTGGGGCGCGCCGCCTTCCAGGGGCAGGGGGTTGAGGGTCTGGCAGAAGCCGATGAAGTCGCAGGGGATGAGTTTGGTGCCCTGGTGGATCAGCTGGTAGAAGGCGTGCTGGCCGTTCGTGCCGGGCTGCCCCCAGATGACCGGCCCGGTCTGGTAATCCACAGGCTGACCGTCCAGCGTGATGTGCTTGCCGTTGCTTTCCATGTCCAGCTGTTGCAGGTACGCGGGGAAGTACGCGAGGTACTGGTCGTAGGGCAGCACCGCGTGGCTCTGCGCGCCAAAGAAGTTGTTGTACCAGATGCCCAGCAGGCCCAGCAGGACGGGCAGGTTGCGTTCCAGCGGGGCGGTGCGGAAGTGCTCGTCCATGGCGTGGAACCCGGCGAGCAGTTCGTGGAACTGGGTGGGGCCGACGGCGAGCATCAGGCTCAGGCCGATGGCGCTGTCCATGGAGTAGCGGCCGCCCACCCAGTCCCAGAAACCGAACATGTTCGCGGTGTCGATTCCGAACTTCTGGACCGCCTCGGCGTTGGTGGAGACAGCCACGAAGTGCCGCGCGACCGCCGCGTCGTCCCCCAGCGCCGCGAGGAGCCACGCGCGGGCGCTGCGGGCGTTCGCCATGGTCTCCTGCGTGGTGAAGGTCTTGCTCGACACGATGACCAGCGTCTCGGCCGGGTCGAGGTCACGGGTCTTCTCGGTCAGGTCGGTGCCGTCCACGTTCGACACGAAGCGCAGCGTCAGGTTCCGCTGCGCGTAGTGCTTCAGGGCCTCGTAGGCCATGACGGGCCCCAGGTCACTGCCGCCGATGCCGATGTTCACGATGTTCTTCAGCGGCTTGCCGCTGTAGCCCAGCCACGTCCCGGCGCGCACCTGATCCGCGAAGGCTGCCATGCGGTCCAGTACCTCGTGCACGTCGGGGACGACGTTGTGGCCGTCCACGAGCACAGTCGTGCCTGTGGGCGCGCGCAGGGCGGTGTGCAGCACGGCGCGGCCCTCGGTCACGTTGATCTTCTCGCCGGCGAACATGGCGTCGCGTTTGGCGCTCACCCCGGTGTCCCGCGCGAGGTTCAGCAGCAGGGTCAGGGTCTCGTCGGTCACGCGGTTCTTGCTGTAATCGAGGTACAGGCCGGCGCCCTCGGCGGTCAGGCGCTCGCCGCGGCTGGGGTCCTGCGCGAAGAGGTCGCGCAGGTGGGTGCCCTCCAGGGCGCGGTGGTGGTCGAGCAGAGTGCTCCAGGCGGCCGTTTGCGTGATGGTCATGCGGGTCTCCCTTTGGCGGCGCTGGGGGCTCGGCGCGGCCGGTTCGACCGGGAGCATACCGCCGTGGCCGCGCGGCGCGTGACAGCCTGTGCGGAGGACCCCGGCCATCAATGGAATTCTCACGGGAACTCATGTTTTTCATTCGCCCGGAACAGAGGTTCGCGCGCCGTGAGACGGCATCTGACGCCAGAGGCTGTCGGGGCGCAGGACTTCGGGGGCGGTCAGTCAGAGAATTGTGTGAACCGCCCCGCTAGGCTGCCGTATATGACCAGGAAGGTGAGGGACGTGGAAACGACATGGAACCGCTGGGGCACACCCTTCCTGGATGGCCGCGCGGACGGGGACGCCCCGGCGGTGGTGAGCAGCGCCGCGGACCTGCGGCCCCTGTCCCCGGAAGCGATTCGCCGCGCCATTCACGCGGAGGAGCAGCGGCAGGTGTTCGCGCTGCTGGGCCGCCTGCGCCGCAGCCGCCTGGGCTGAGGGCCTGCGCTCCCGGCCTGGCTTTACATCCACGTCCTGTTCGCCGCCCCCGCGCCTCTCAGGTGTCAGGGGCGGCGTTCCGTTTGACAGGCCACCGGCCCTTCCCATCCGGGGGTCAGGCGCGCTTGAATGCAGCCGTCAACTGCACTCCCCCGGGCCTCCCTCGGCGTCATGGCCGGAGGCCCTCACGCCTGCTCCACCGGAGGATATCCACCGTGACCCCAGCCCTGAGAGTTCAAGACCTGCATGACCGTGACGTGGTGATCGTCGCGGCCGTCCGTACGCCCATCGGCGCGATCCGCGGCGCGCTGTCCACCGTCCGGCCTGACGACCTGGCCGCCCTTGCCATCCGCGAGGCGGTCGCGCGCAGCGGCGTGCCCGCCGATCAGATCGAGGAGGTGATCCTCGGCTGCGCGAACCAGGCGGGCGAGGACAACCGCAACGTGGCCCGCATGGCCGCCCTTCTGGCGGGCCTGCCGGACACGGTTGCGGGCCTGACCGTGAACCGCCTGTGCGCCTCGGGTCTCAGCGCCGTGAACACGGCGGCCCGCGCGATCCGGAACGGCGACGGGGACGTGTACGTGGCGGGCGGCGTGGAGAGCATGACCCGCGCGCCCCTCGTGATGCCCAAGGGCGCGCAGGCCTTCGCGAATGGGAACGTCACCGCGTACGACACGACGCTGGGCTGGCGCTTCCCGAATCCCGCCTTGGAGGCCCTGTTCCCGCTGGAGGCGATGGGGGAGACCGCTGAGAACATCGTGGGGCGCTCCCGCGAGGGTGCGTATGCTGGGGGCGAGATCACCCGCGAAGATCAGGATGCGTTCGCGCTGGGGTCGCAGCGCAAGACCCTGGACGCCCTGAACGCCGGACGTTTCCGGGATGAGATCGTGCCTGTGCAGGTCAAGGGCCGCAAGGGCGTGACCGTGTTCGACACGGACGAGCACCCCCGCGTGACCCGCACCGCCGACGGCTTCACCCTCGCCACCGACGAGGCGACCCTGGCGGGCCTGAAACCTGCCTTCCGCAAGGGCGGCAGCGTGACCGCCGGGAACGCCAGTGGCCTGAACGACGGCGCCGCCGCGCTGGTCCTGATGAGCGCCGCGAAGGCCCGCGAACTGGGCGTCACGTCGCTGGCCCGCTGGGTGGGCGCGGCGGCGGCGGGCGTGGAGGCCCGCGTGATGGGCCTGGGCCCCATCCCCGCCACCCGCAAGGTTCTGGAGCGCACCGGCCTGAACGTCGCAGACCTGGACCTGATCGAACTGAACGAGGCCTTCGCCGCGCAGGCCCTGGCCTGCATCCGCGAACTGGAGCTGCCCGAGGAGCGTGTGAACGTGAACGGCGGCGCCATCGCCCTGGGCCACCCGCTGGGCATGAGCGGCGCGCGGCTGATCGTGGCCCTGACGCACGAACTGGCCCGTCGTGAAGGCCGCTACGGACTGGCGACGCTGTGCGTGGGGGTCGGGCAGGGCGAGGCCGCGATCATCGAGAGGATCGAGGCATGACCGCCACGGCACCTCAGACGGGTCTGAAGCACGTGCCGGTCATCACCGCGGCCCAGGCCGCCGCGCTCGTGAAGAGCGGGCAGACGCTGCTGGTGGGCGGCTTCGGCATGACCGGCAACCCGGTGCACCTCGTGCACGCGCTGGCCGAGACGGACGTGCGGGACCTGACGTACGTGGCGAACAACGTGGGCGAGGCGGGCCTGAGCGGCGGGCGCCTGCTCCGCAATGGGCAGCTGAAAAAGGCCATCGGGTCGTTCTTCACCAGCAACCGCGAGGCCGTGGCCGCCGCGCAGGAGGGCCGGCTGGAGGTGCAGCTCATCCCGCAGGGGTCACTCGCCGAGGCGCTCCGGGCGGGCGGCGCGGGCATCGGGGGCTTCTACACGCCCACTGCCGCCGGAACCGTCATCGCGGGGGATGCGGACGTGCGCGTCCTGAACGGCCGGGAGATGGTCTTCGTGCCCGCCCTGCGCGGCGACGTGGCGTTCGTGCGGGCGTGGCGGGCCGATGAGGCCGGGAATCTCCAGTACCGTCTGACCGAGCAGAATTTCAACCGCGCCATGGCCACCGCCGCGGACCTGGTGGTGGCCGAGGTGGAGGAGATCGTCCCGGTGGGTACCATCCCGCCCGAGCAGGTGCACACGCCCGGGCTGTACGTGGATTACCTCGTGCAGGCCACCCTGACGGCCGACGCGCTGGGCAGCAGCGCCGATGTGAAGGGCAGCAGCAAGAAGGTGGACGAGGCGCGGATGCACATGGCCCGCCGCGCCCTGGCGGAACTGCGGCGCGGGGACGTCGTGAACCTCGGCATCGGCATTCCTACCCTGGTGGCGGACCTGATCACGCCCGAGCACGGCGTGAACCTGCACACCGAGAACGGCATGCTGGGCGTCGGGCCCGCCCCCGAGCAGGGCGGCGCGCTGGACTACCCGGTGAATGCCGGGAAGATCCCGGTCACGGCGCTGCCCGGCGCGAGCTACTTCGACAGCGCGGACAGTTTCGGCATGATCCGGGGTGGGCACGTGGACGTGGCCGTCATGGGGGGCCTACAGGTCGACGCGCAGGCGAACCTTGCGAACTGGGCGGTGCCCGGTAAGCCCCTGCTGGGTGTGGGTGGCGCCATGGACCTCGCCAGCGGCGCGCGCCGATTGATCGTCCTGATGACCCACACCGACCCGGACGGCACGCCCAAGGTCGTCCAGGACTGCACGCTGCCGCTCACGTCACGTGGCGCAGTGAACATGATCATCACGGACAAGGCCGTGTTCGAGTTCAGTGATGGGGGGCTGACCCTGACGGAGCTGATGCCGGGCGCCACGCTGGACGAGGTGCGCGCCACCACGGGCGCGGCCTTCGTGGAAGCGCTGTAGATCCAGTGGAGGCGGGCCGCCCGGACCTACTGGGCGGCCCGCCGTAAGCGGCGTTCAGTGCTTCAATTCACCGCGCGCGGCGCTGTCTGGTGCCAGCGCGCCGTACATCAGCAGGCTGAACCGGTCCTGCCAGTCGCGCAGCACCTCCCGCTGATCCCGGTGGCCGCCGTGCAGCAGCGCGAGGATGAATGCGTCCACCAGCAGCGCGCTGAGCATCTGCACGTTCGCCTCGGGCCGCAGCCGCCCCTGCGACTGCATGGCCAGCAGCACCGGCTGCACCAGGGCAGCGAGGGTCAGCGCGGTCTGTAGTCCGTCGCCGGGCGCGCGTTCAGGGGCCCCGCTGCGCTCGGGGGCGGGGGGGGCGCCCAGCACGGCCTGCCCCACGGCGCCCACCAGATGCCGGTACCGCACGCCCAGGTCGGCCATGCGGGCCGTGACCTTGTCCCACACCTGCTGCGGGTTTGCCCCGGCCCGCAGGCGCTCCATGGCGTCGTCCCGGCTGGCCTGCACGGCCTTCTCAAAGTGTGCCAGGAGCATGTGCACCTTGCTGGGGAAGTAGCGGTACAGGTTCGTTCGGCTCACAAACGCCGCCTGCGCGATGTCCTGCGCGCTGATCGCGTCCAGGCCGCTGCGGGCAAACAGCTCGAAGGCGGCGCGGGCAATGCGTTCGCGCCGCGCGTCATCCTGTTCCTGCCGGTCTACCTTCACGCTCCCATGCTAGCGCGCGCGGCTCATGCCGGTCAGCCCCCGCCACCTTCATGCTCATGGGGGAGCGCTCTACCCCGGAGCATACCGCGAATGCCGGGGAGGGGCTGTAAGCGCCTCGCATGACAGTCTCATGACCATGCGACTAGAGTGAATCACCGGAGCCCAACCTACCCTCCGGGAAAAGGAAGAGGTGAAAGCCGTGCACATCTACAAGCTGTCTGGCCGCAATGTTGAAGTCACCGATGCCATGCGCGATTACGTCGAGGAGAAACTCACGCGCCTGGATCGTTTCAATGACCAGATCACCGATGCACGCGTGACCCTGACCGTCCGCGACGTCCGCGACGCCGCCCGCCGCAACCGCGTTGAAGTGCAGCTGAACGTCCCCAGCGGCATCATCCGCGCCGAGGAACACCACGCGGACATGTACGCCGCGATTGACAAGGCCAGCGACGTCCTGGAACGCCAGCTGCGCAAGTTCAAGACCCGCTACCTCAAGCACCGCCACGACGCCACACCCCAGCCCGAACCCGGTCCCGCCGAAGCCGACGTGAACGCCGGACTGGACGACGTGACCGAGTTCCACCCGGAGATCGTGCGGCAGAAACGCTTCGACCTGCGCCCCATGAGTCCCGAAGATGCCGTCGCCCAGATGGAAGCGCTGGGCCACGACTTCTACGTGTTCATGAACATGCGCACGAACGCCTGTGGGGTCGTGTACCGCCGCAAGGACGGCCACTACGGCCTGATCGAACCCAGCTGAGCGGCCAGCATTGAAGCGGGCGGGCGCACCCAGAACTGGGGTGCGCCCGCCCGCGCTGTGCGGCGCCCTCACGCCGCGGGCAGGCTGTCCCGGTCTGATCACCGCCTGATCTGGTACGCTGCGGCGTTGTGATCGCCCACGTGATCAATCCCGGAACCAGCGGCGTGAAACTCGCCTGTGCCCAGATCGAGCCCAGCGAGAACCCCGCCCTGCCGGGACAGCTGCGGCTCACCCTGACGCGCGCCGAACTGCCTTTGGACGCCCCGCCCACACCCGGCGACCTCTCCGACCTGACGCGGCAGGTGCTGGCCCTGACGCAGGACTGGCCCGCGCCGGACGCCGTGGTGGGGCGCGGCGGATTCATCGGGCGGGTCACGACGGGCACGTACCGCGTCACCCCGGAACTCGCGGCGTACGCGCTGGCCTGCGACGCCGGGCAGGACCCCCCGAACCTGGGCGGCCCGCTGGCGCTGGCGGTGGCGCAGGAGCGCGGCGTGCCCGCCTTCATCGTGGACCCCCAGAGCGCGGATGAACTGCTGCCCGAGGCGCGCCCCACCGGCGCCAAGGGCGTCAGCCGACGCGCGGAATTCCACGCGCTGAACGCCCGCGCCGTCGCCCGGCGCGCCGCGTACGAGGTCGGCAAGAGGTTCCAGGATGCCCGCGTGGTCGTCGCGCACCTGGGCGCCACCACCAGCGTGACCGCCTTCGAGGCCGGGCGCGCCATCGACACCACCGGCAGCGGCGCGGGCGGCGGCCCCATGGGCGCCCGCCAGAGCGGCCCCGTGCCCGCCCGCGACCTGCTGCGCCTGCACGCTCAGCTCGGCGCGGGGACCCTGCACCACCTCGCCGCCGAGAGCGGGTTCCTGGCCCTGACCGGCAGCGCCAACCTGCGCGAACTGGAGGGCCGCAGCCTGGGTGACCCCGACGTCAGCAGCGTCGCTGCGGCCTTCATCCATCAGGTCGCCAAGGCCATCGGTGAGCAGACCGGCGCGCTCAGCGCCCGCCCCGACGCCATCGTCCTGACCGGCGGGATTGCCCGCTGGGACGAACTGATCGACCGGCTTGAACGCCGCGTCGCGTGGATCGCCCCGGTGTTCGTGATTCCCGGCGAGCTGGAACTCGAAGCCCTCGCCGAGGGCGCGGGCCGCGTCCTGCTGGGTCAGGAAGCGCTGCGCGAGTGGACGCCACCCGCCCAGCCTGGGTGCTGAGCGTGGCCCGCCGCCGCCCCCAGCGCACCCCCGACCCCATCCGCGCGACCAGCATGTGGCGCGTGGATCAGGTGTTCCTCGCCCGCCGCGGGCCGCGCATCGAGGTCACCTGCTCCCTCGTGAACGATCAGGGCGGCCTGCGCAACCTGTCCGTTACGGCGCCCACCGAGGACCCGGTCGCCGCGGTCCGGCACGCCGCGCGCTTCATTGCGGGCAAGGGGAACGTGAGTGGCGCCCGTCAGGCCCGGCTCCGCTGGACGCGTGAGCAGGCCACCACCGCCCAGGACGCCCTGATCCGCGACCGCCTGCTGGAAGACGAATTTCTCGACGAGTTCGAGGAGACGCTCGCCGCGGTGCGCGACCAGCAGCGCTAGGCGAGACCGGTCCTGACGGGCATGTGGCGTTCAGTCCAGCAGGCCGTCGTCGCGCAGGACACTCAGGAACGCCTCGACCACCGCCGGGTCGAAGTGCCGCCCGGCCTGCTCCAGCAGGGCGTCTGCCGCGGCGCGCGCCGACCACGCCAGCTTGTACGTGCGGGGGCTGATCAGGGCGTCAAACACGTCCGCCACACTGAAAATCCGCGCCAGCAGGGGAATGTTCTCCCCGCTCAGCCGGTCCGGGTACCCGCTGCCGTCCCAGTGTTCATGATGGTGCCGGACCACCTCACGCACCTCACGCGGCACGAACACCTCGTCGCGCAGCAGCTGATCCCCGACCTCCACGTGCCACTGCATGGCCTGCCGTTCGGGCGGCGTGAGGGGGCCCGCCTTGCGCAGCAGCCGGTCATCCACCGCGACCTTGCCGATGTCATGCAGGTACGCGCCCCAGCGCAGGTGCTGCACCTGCGCTGCACTCAGGCCCAGCCGCTCGCCCAGGCGCACGGCCAGGGTGGTGACGCGGTCGGTATGCCCGAAGGTGTCCCCGTCGCGGCTTTCGAGCATGCGGCCCAGCGTGCGCAGCGCTGCCTCGCGCGTCTGGTGCAGGTGCTCGACGCTCGCGGCGCGGTCCAGCGCCTGACTGATCCGCTGCGCGACCGTTTCCAGCAGCGTCACGAGTGAACCGGGCGCCGGCACGCGCCGCTGCAGGTGCATCAGCAGCACCACGCCCACCACCCGCCCGTCCACCCGCAGGGGCGCGGCGAGGCCCGTGAAGACGTTCGGGACGTCCGCCCGGCGGGCTGCCCAGGTCTGGTAGTCCGCGGCCACCTGCGTCCGCCCGGTGCGCAGCACCTCCCCGATCAGTCCGGTCGGGGCGGGGCTGGACGCCAGCACCTCCCGGGTCGCGGCCTGCCCTTCCGGGTGACCGGCCAGCACCGACAGCTGCACCTGCCCCGCGCGGTCCAGGACGACCACGGCGCCCACCGTGAAGCCCGACAGGTCCACCAGCGTCTGGATGGCCCGCTGCCCGATCTCCTCGGGACTGGTCAGGTCCGCAAGCACTGCGGACAGCTCTGCGAGCTGCTCGAACTGCCGCGCGGCGCCCTGAGCGTCCTCCAGTGCCCGCGCGCGGGAGTACGCCACGCTGGCCGCCTGCCCCAGCAGCGTCAGCGCCTGCGCCTCACCACTGCCGAACTGCGTGCCCTGCGCCAGCCGGTTCACGGACAGCACCCCCAGCAGCGTGCCGTCCGGGTCAAGCAGCGGCACGCCCAGGTACGTGTGCGGCAGCGGCTGCCCCGAGACGTGGACCGTCTGCGGGTCCTGATCCGTCCGGGGAATCAGGGTTGCCTGCCCGGACTGCACCACGCGCCACGCCAGCCCCTGACCGCGGGGCAGCCGCACGCCGATGGCCGCCTCCCGGTGCTCACCGGCCGCCGCGACGATCTCCAGGTCGTCCGTCTCGGGACGGTACAGCAGGGTCATGGCGGTCCCCGCCGCCGTGATGTCCCGGGCCAGCTGCGCGCAGCGCGTGAACATGTCCCCACTGGACTGCGCGAGCAGCACCAGCGCCTGCGCTTCCAGGGCGGGCCGCAGCGTCTCCGGCAGGCCGCTGCCCGGCAGGTCGCGCGTCATGGGCGCAGCCGGGGCTGGACGGCGCGCCCACTCCACGTCCGGCGATACGGGGGTGGCATGCCCCACGCTATCGCGGCGGACGGGCCCCGCACCACTCCCCCCCGGCAGACGACGCGGCGCGGCGGCCGGATCGACAGGATCAGCTCAGGTCAGCGCCGCGTCATTCCCACTCGATGGTCGCGGGCGGTTTGCCCGTGATGTCGTACACCACGCGGTTGATCTCATGCACCTGGTTCACGATGCGGTTGCTCATGGTCGCCAGGAACTCGTACGGGAGGCGCGCCCACTCGGCCGTCATGAAGTCGTCGGTGGTCACGGCCCGCAGCGCCGCCGTGTACGAGTACGTGCGCTCGTCGCCCATCACGCCGACTGACTGGATGGGCGTGAGGATCGCCAGCGCCTGCGAGCAGCCGTCGTACAGGCTGAACTCGCGCAGGCCACTGATGAAGATGTCGTCCACGCGGCGCAGGATGTCCAGCTTCTCCTCGCTGATCGCGCCCAGGCAGCGGATCGCCAGGCCCGGCCCCGGGAAGGGGTGCCGCATGCGGATGTGATCCGGCAGGCCCAGCAGCCGGGCAATCTCGCGGACCTCGTCCTTGAACAGCGTGCGGAACGGCTCGACCAGCTTGAACGCCAGGTCGTCCGGCAGGCCGCCCACGTTGTGGTGACTCTTGATGTTCGCGGCGCCCTCGCCCCCGGCGGACTCGATCACGTCCGGGTAGAGGGTCCCCTGCGCCAGGAAGTCGAAGGGACCGTACGCGCGGGCCTCACGCTCGAAGGCTCGGATGAACTCCCGGCCGATGATCTTGCGTTTCTGCTCGGGGTCCGAGACACCGTCCAGCGCCGCCATGAACTCGGCGCGGGCGTCCACGGTCACGAGGTTCACGCCCAGGGGTTTCAGGGCCGCCTCGACCTGCTCACGCTCACCGAGACGCAGCAGCCCGTGATCAATGAACACAGCCGTGAGTTTCTCTCCGACCGCCCTGGCCAGCAGCAGGCCCAGCGTGCTGGAATCCACGCCACCGCTGATCGCCAGCAGCACCCGGCCGTCCCCAACCTGCGTGCGCACGTCCGCGATCAGCTCGTCGATGATGTGCTCGGCCGTCCAGTCGCGCGTCACGCCGCAGATCGCCAGGAAGTTCGCCAGCAGCTGCCCACCCTTGGGCGTGTGCACGACTTCCGGGTGGAACTGCACGCCGTAGCGGCGGGTCTGGCGGTTTTCGATCGCGGTGACCGGGGTGTCCTCCGTCTGCGCGACGACCTCGTAGCCTTCGGGCAGCTGCGTGACCGAGTCGCTGTGGCTCATCCAGGCCACGAACTCACCCTGGATGCCCTCGAACAGCTGCCCGCTGTAGCTGGTCAGGTCGGCCTTGCCGTACTCGCGTTTCCCGGCGCGCTTCACGTCCCCGCCCGCCTGATGCGCGAGGTACTGCATGCCGTAGCACACGCCCAGCACCGGCACGTTCAGGTCCAGCACGCCCGGCGCGGGCTTCGGGGCCGCCTCGTCGTAGACGCTGCTGGGTCCACCCGACAGCACGACGCCCTGCGGGTTCTCCTTCAGGATGCGTTCCAGGGGCGCGCTGCCGGGCAGGATCACGCTGTACGCCCCGAGTTCACGGAAGCGGCGCGCGATCAGGCGCGTGAATTGACTGCCGAAATCCAGAATGACGACGCTCATCACCCCGATTCTCTCACGCGCCCGGACGGCGGGCGTCCCGGCGGGACAGACGAGCCGCTCCCGCAGTGGCCTCAGCGGTCCAGATCAATCGTGACCGGCTGCGCCCGCGGCACCGTGACGGTCATGCTGCCTGGCGCGTAGCCGTCCACCACCACCCGCACCCGGTACGTGCCCGGCGCGGGGAACGTCACGCGGCCCGGTGCGCGGCCCAGCGACGCGCCCGGCGCGAGCTTCGCTGCGGCTGGCGCCTGCTCCACGGACAGGCGGGCCGTCACGCCGGGCGCGCCCCGCACCGTGAACTGCACCGTCTGCGGCTGAGCTGCCGCGGCGCCCGAACCGGTCCCGGCGGGCGCAGCTGCGGCCTGCCCGCCCGCTGGTCGGGACACCGTGGTCTGCGTGGTCACCGGCGCCGCCCGGCCTCTCAGCAGACCCGACATGAGGACCGTCAGGAGGACCAGACCCGCCCCCAGCGCGCCCCAGAACGCCACGCGCCACAGCAGTGGGCGGCGCGCCCGTACCTGGGGTGTCGGGGCCTCGCGCACCACGCGCCAGGAATCATCCTCGTCCCAGCCGATCCGGATGGGCTCCCCGGTGCGGCGCCGCGCCACGGTCCCGGCCTGTGCCAGCCCCGCGTCGCCCGGCCCGGTCTGCCCGGGCGTGTCCTCGTCGGGCGGCAGGGGCGCGCGCCGCAGCGAGGCCGGCAGGCGCGGCACGTCCCGCAGCTGTAAACCCGGAGTGGGCGCCGGGCCGTCCGCTTCCCACACCGGCAGATCATCGTCGAAGCCAATCTGGAGGGGCGCGGGCACCACGGGCGCTGCGGCGGGGGGCGCGCTCTCCTGACGCCGGCGGCGCTCGGCGGCCGCCTGGGCGTCCAGCGCCGCCTGCTCGCGCCGCGCCTCATGCTCCCGGCGGCGACGCTCCTGCGGTGAGGACCGACCGGACGCCGTGGCCACCGGAGGTTCCGGCTCGCCCAGCACGATCAGTGAGCCGTCATGCGGTTGCTCGTCGGGGGCGGACGTGCTCGGCCCAGTCGGAACGGGCGGCGCGTCACCCAGCTCGGCCGCAGCGGCGAGCGGTTCGACTGGTGCCGGCAGGGGGGCCAGCAGGTCGCCCGCCGGCAGGGGCGCGCTGGGCTCCTGCCGTGGTCCAGCCTTGACGGAGTTCAGCGCCAGGTCGTCGGGCTTCACTGCACTCGGCGGGTCGTCAGACCGGTCAGCGCCACTGACATCCGGCGTGGACAGGGGGGGCTCGAGCGCCTCGCTCCTCCGGTCCACGCCCGGCAGGCGGAACCGGCTGCGGCGCTCCCGGCGCCCCCTCGGTTCGGTCACGCTGGCCAGCCCGGGCTCAGGGTCCGGGGCGCTGGCGGGCTCAGCGGCACCCCGGTCAGCCGGCGGGTCCCGGTCGGGCAGCGTCAGCGCTGCACCTGTCTCTGACAGGGCGGTCGCTGGAGGGGGCGGCGTGGGGGCGGGGGGCGTCCGGGCAGCTGCGGCCGTGGCCGTCAGGCTGAGCTGCCGCAGCGCCTCCTGCGCGTCCAGGCGGCCCGGGTCGTCCAGCAGGGGGCGCAGCGCGGGCGGGAACTCGCCCATCTCGTGCAGGATGACCGCCAGAGCGTACAGGTCGTCCGCCGGGCGGGCCTCGCCCCCCCAGGGGAGGCCCGCCCCGGCCAGGCGGACCTCGCCGTCCACGCTCCACAGCTGCGAGGCGCTCAGGCCGCCGTGGACCACGCCGCGCCCGTGCAGCGCCGTCAGGGCCAGCAGCGCCCCCCGCGCCGTCAGGGCCGGGTCCTGCGCCGGGCGGGCCTGAAGGGGCAGTTCCGTCACCATGAACGCCTCCCCGGCGACCTCCACGCACTCGGCCGGGAGCAGCACGTTCGGATGCTCGGGCAGATCCGGAAGGGGCATCGGGGCAGGCAGGCCGTGCAGCAGCACCGGCATGCCCGTCAGGCGGTCCGTGGCACGCAGCGTCCGCACCGGACTGTTCATCCGGCCCGGCAGGTCACGCGCGGCCACATAGGGGCCAAGGGGCTTCACGGCCCGCAGTATAGGCCGCCGCCCGCCCCAGGCGGCGCCCGAGTGGGCGGCGCAGTGTGAGCGTGTGGCTTGCCGCGCCCCTCGCTTTGCGCTACTAATTGCGGGATATGCGTGACGCCCTGATGGCCGCCCTGAGCACCGTGAACGACCCGGAACTGCACCGGGACCTCGTGTCACTGGGCATGATCGAGCACGCCAGCGTGGACGCGGGTGTGGCGCACGTGAAGGTGAACCTCACGACCCCCGCCTGCCCCCTGAAAGGTCAGATCGAGCATGACGTGCGCGCCGCCGCCCTGACCGTCCCGGGCGTGCAGGACGCCGTCATCACGTTCGGCGCGATGGTCCGGCCGCCCGCGCAGCCCGCCCTGCCCGGCGTGAAGCACGTCCTGCTGGTCGGCAGCGGCAAGGGCGGCGTGGGCAAGAGCAGCGTCGCCGTGAACCTCGCCGCGGGCCTCGCGCTGGACGGCGCGCGGGTCGGCCTTCTCGACGCGGACGTGTACGGCCCCAGTGTGGCGCACATGCTCGGCCAGAGCGGCGCGAAGGTCACCGCGAACGAGGAGCGCAAGATGCGCCCCCTGGACGCGCACGGCGTGCGCTTCATCTCCATGGCGAACCTCTCCCCGGCCGGGCAGGCGCTGGTGTGGCGCGGGCCCATGCTGCACTCCGCCATTCAGCAGTTCCTGAAAGACGCCGCGTGGGGTGAACTGGACTACCTGATCGTGGACCTGCCCCCGGGCACGGGGGACGTGCAGCTGTCCCTGACGCAGACCATTCAGGTCACGGGCGCCGTGATCGTCACCACCCCGCAGGACGTCGCGCTGATCGACGCGACCCGCGCGCTGGACATGTTCCGCAAGGCCAGCGTGCCCGTGCTGGGCGTCATCGAGAACATGAGCTACTTCGTGGCGCCCGACACCGGCATCACGTACGACATCTTCGGCCGGGGCGGCAGCCGCAAGCTGGGCGACCACACCCTGCTGGGCGAGATTCCGCTGGAAGTCAGCGTCCGCCAGGACGCCGACGCAGGCACGCCCGCCGTGCTGGCCCACCCGGACAGCCCGGCCGCCCTGGCGCTGCGGCAGGCGGCCCGCGCGCTGGCCGGTCAGGTCAGTGTCCGCACCCTCTCGCACCTCCCCGACCAGCTGACCGTCGTATGACCGGCGCGTCCGCCCACGCCCACCCACACCGGAGCCGCACATGAGTGCCGCGACCCTCGCACCCGCCGGTGCCGAGCGCACCAAGACCCGCCTGCTGGAATTTGTCAAGCGGCACGGCCCGCAGACCGCGCAGGACCTCGCGCAGCGGCTGGACGTCAGCGTGCCCGCCGCGCGCCGGCACCTGTGCGACCTGCAGGACCAGGGCCTGCTGGAAGCGCGCACCGAGCGGCCCGGCGGACGCGGACGGCCCCAGCATGTCTTCGCCCTGACCGACCGGGGCGAGGCGGCCTTCCCGAAAACCTACTCCAGCCTGTGCGTGGACGTCCTGCGGCACATCGAGGGACTGTTCGGCGCGGGTGCCGTCCTGAAGGTCCTGGACGCCCGCAACGCCGAGATCGCCGACCGCCTGCGCACCGATCTGCCCGCCGGACTCCCCCTGGGTGAACGCGTGCAGATCCTCGTGCAGCGCCTGAACGAGCACGGGTTCGACGCGACCGCCGCGCAGGACGACCAGGGCCGCTGGGTCTTCACGCAGCGCAACTGCCCGAACCTGACCGTCGCGCGGCAGTACGCGCAGCTGTGCAGCGCCGAGATCACGCTGTACACCGAGGTGCTGGGCGTGCCCGTCATGCGCGACACCCGCATTGCCTGCGGGCAGGCCTGCTGTCACTACCGGGTCGGGTAAACCCATGAGCCTGTTCCTGCCCGCGCTGGACGACGCGCCCCGACCCCTGTACTCCATCGTGGCGTGGCCGCCCGAGGCGCTCGACAGCTGGCTGCGCCGACTGCAGGACCGGCTGAACGTGCGCGGCTTCGGCCTGCCGCACCTGAACATCCGCGCGCCCTTCCAGACCACGCTGCGCAGCGCGGACCTGGTGGACGTCTGCCGCGACGTGCTGCGCGGCCAGCAGGCCTTCGACGTGCAGGTGCGCGGCTGGAAGCAGCTGCCGGGCGTGATCTTCCTGGAGTGCGAACTGAGCCCCGCCCTGCGCGCCCTGCACGACCGCACCCTGACCATTGAACCCAGCAGCCGCGCCCGCTACGACGGGCCCGAGTACCGGCCCCACCTGACCCTGGCGCTGGGCGTCCTGCCCTGGGCCGAGCCGATCCTCTGGGAGCAGATCAGGGACCTGACGCCGCCACTGACGCAGTTCCGGGTGGAAGCCCTGAGCCTGACCAAGGAACACCGGGGCGAGGTGCAGGAACTGCACACCTTCCCGCTGCTCGACCCGCCGGTGCCCGGCGTGGACGCGCCCAGCGCAGAATCCGCCCCCAGCTGAATACAGGCCGCCCAGCTGCGCCCTGGCGGGGGCCAGCCGTTGAACGCAGAGCGCCGCCCCGGTAGAACGGGGCGGCGCTCTGTCTGAACGGGAGTCTTACACGCCGACCGGCTGGCGCAGCAGGGTGCTCAGCGCGTCACTGAACTTGTCGTACCCGGCGAAGTCCAGCTGCTGCTCGTTGTCACTCAGGGCGGTGGCGGGGCTGGGGTGCACCTCCACGTGAATGCCGTCCGCACCGACCGCCAGCGCGGCCTTGGCGAGCGGGATCAGCAGGTCGCGGCGACCGGCGGCGTGCGTGACGTCCACGATGACCGGCAGGTGCGTCTCCTGCTTGGCGAGGGCCACGGCGCTGAGGTCCAGGGTGTTGCGGGTCCACTTCTCGTACGTGCGGATGCCACGCTCGCAGAGAATCACCTCGCTGTTGCCCTCGGACAAGATGTACTCGGCGGCGTACAGCCACTCCTCGATGGTGGCGCTCAGGCCGCGCTTGAGCAGCACCGGGCGGCGGGCGCGGCCCACCTCGCGCAGCAGCGCGAAGTTGTGCATGTTGCGCGCCCCCACCTGAAGGATGTCGGCGTGCTCGGCGACGATCTCCACGTCACGGGTGTCCATGACTTCCGTCACGAACAGCATGCCGTGCTCCTTGGCCACGCGGCTGCCCAGGATCAGGCCGTCCACGCCCATGCCCTGGAAGCCGTACGGGCTGGTGCGGGGCTTGTACGCGCCGCCCCGCAGGATCTTCACGCCCTTGGCGGCCAGGTACGCCGCGGTCTGCTCCATCTGCTCCTCACTCTCAATGGAGCAGGGGCCGGCCACGATGATGGGCGGCGCGTCCCCGCCGATGCGGACGCCGTCAATGTCGAGCACGGTGTCCTCGCTCTTGACCTTGCGGGACACGAGCAACTGCTTCTTGTCGTTGCTCTCTTCGAGGTCCAGGCTGGCCTTGAAGATCTCCTTGAAGATCGCCTTGACGGCCGCGCTGGTGAAGGGTCCCTCGTTCAGGGATTCGATCTCCTTGAGCTGCTTGTCCTCACGGGCCGGGTCGTAGTGGTTCGGGCGGCCCTCCTGGGTCTTGGCATGCCCGATCTGCGCGACAACCTCGCCGCGTTTGGAGAGCAGTTTCAGCAGGTCACGATTGATCTGGTCGACCTCGGCGCGGAGGTCCTCAATGCTGCGCTGGTGGGTCATGCTGCGCAGTGTAGGAAAGGCCGCCTGCCCCCGCCCCCACCCTGCTAGTCAATTGCCAGGAGTTGTCCAACCCGAACGCCGGTCACGACTGCAGCCCGCACGTGAGGTGCGGCCCGGCCACTCAGGGCGCGGACGCCACCCCGTCGGTGTTCACCATGTGCACCGCCACGCGCGACAGGGCCGCATACAGCTCCCGCGCGTCGTCCGTCCCGATCTGCGGCGTGTCCCGCAGCGCCGCCTGCATGCACGCCAGCCACGCCCGCGCCCGCGCCGGCGTGATCGGGAAGGGCAGGTGCCGCGCCCGCAGCCGTGGGTGCCCGAAACGCTCGTGGTACAGCGGCGGGCCGCCCAGGAAGCCCGTCAGGAACGCCAGCTGTTTCTCGGCCGTCACGCTCAGGTCCTGCGGGAAGATCGGCGCGAGCAGCGGATCACTGGCTACGAGCGTGTAAAAGCGCGTGACCAGGGCCGCCAGGGCCTCCGGTCCGATCCGGTCGTACAGGCTGCCGCCCGCGTTCAGGGAGATGGGCGCCGTCATGCCCGCAGGGTAGAGCATGCGGCCTGACCACACCGTGGCCCCCGGAGGTGAGGACAGGGGGCGCCTGCACCCGACACACTCCCCCGCAGCCCGGAGGACAACCACGCGCGTCCCGGCCACGCAGAAGGGGGACGCGGCAGCCGCCACGCCCCCCTCCTGAACGCGGCTGCGGCGCGTTACACGTCGCGGCGGTCGAAGGCGAAAATGCTCAGCAGGCCAAACCCGACCGTGTAGATCAGCAGCAGGATCAGGGACTGCATGATGTCGCCCTGCTGCACGTACAGGTTCAGGTGACTGGTCAGCAGGATGCTCTGGATGGTGTCCGGCAGGACCACCAGCAGCCGCATGACGATCAGCGTCGCGAAGGTCGCCAGCGCCGCGGCGGCCGTGTTCAGGTACATCACGCCAAACAGCAGGGACAGTGCCGCGATGGGCATCAGCACCACGCCCGCCAGCAGCCCGCCGCGCAGGACCTCCGCGAAGGCCGCGCTGGACGTCAGGGTGCCCACGCCCACGAACAGGCCCGGCCCCAGCCCGGTGCCGCCGGAGAAGGACCCGAAGCCCATGGGAATCCCGGCGATCAGGGAACCCAGGATGGTCGTGAAGATCAGGATGAACGGGTACGACAGGGACACGATCAACTTGCTGGCAATGACCTTCACGCGGTTCACGGGGCGCAGTAGCAGCGGCGCCAGCGTCCCCTGCGAGACCTCCGCGCCGATCATCTCGCCGACCGTCACGGCAATGAACAGCGGCAGCAGGTACCCGATCGTCACGCCGATACTCACGGCAGGCAGCTGCCAGCCGCTGACCAGACTCACCTGAACGAGCTGGTTCAGGCGCGGCGCGAACGCCCACATCAGCGGCAGCAGCAGCGTGACCAGCAGCGCTAGGCGCACGCTGCGCGCCCCGAACAGTTTGCGGAATTCCAGGGTCAGCAGGGTCAGCATGTGCGGCCCCCAGCGGTCAGGGTGATGGTCATCAGGCTTGCTCCACGCGTTCGCGGTAGTACTCGTACAGGTCGAAATGATCCGGGCTGGCCTCGAACACCCGGATGCCCTCGTTGTGCAGGTGCGACAGGGCGTCCGGCACGCGGGACTCGCCGCCCAGGTGCGCAATGGCGTACGGCGTGCGGGTACTTACGCGCCGCACGAACGGCAGGCGCTCCAGCACCGCCGCCGCGCCCACCGGGTCATCCACCCGGAAACGGTACGCGGCCTGCCGGGCGCGCAGGTCCACGGTGTCCACCAGCCGCCCGCCGGTCAGGATGCCCACTGTGTGCGCGTACGTGGCTATCTCCCGGAGGTGGTGCGTGCTGAGCACAACCGCGCAGCCGCTCGTGGCGAGGCTGGTCACGATCCGGTGAATCAGCCCGATCCCCAGGGGATCGAGGCCGCTGGTCGGCTCGTCCAGAATCAGCACCTTCGGCTCGGCCAGCATGGCGCTCGCCACGCCCAGCCGCTGCCGCTGGCCCAGCGAGTACTCCCCGACCCGGCGGTCCCCCATGCGGGTCAGTTCCAGCAGTGCCAGCACCTCCCGGATGCGGTCGCGGCTGATCTTGCGGCCGCCGGGCGCCATCGCGGACAGGTTCGCGTGAATCTGGAGGTTCTGCGTGCCCGTGAACTGCGGGTAGAACTTCGCGGGTGCCTCCACGACCGCGCCCAGGTACGCGCGGGCGCGCTCGCCGTCCGTGTGCACGTCCCGGCCCAGCAGGCGCACCTCGCCGCTGGAGGGGAAGGCCAGGCCGGTCATGGTGCGGATCAGGGTGGTTTTCCCGGCGCCGTTCGGGCCGGTCAGGGCGTAGACCTCTCCGGGTTTCACGGTCAGCTGCACGTCTTCTAGGACAGCATTTGAACCGTACGTTTTGTTCAGCCCCCTCACCTCAATGGCGGGAATGGCTGGCGCACCTTGTTTCGTCACCCGCACAGCCTACCCCAGCCGGGTGGGCCCGTTCCTTAAAATCCTCACGTCAAAGCATCGGAGGCCGGTGACCACGCGTGTCAGCCGACCTCCGGGAAACCTACGCGGTTTAGAATTTCTTGAATCGCGTCAGCTTGAACGGTGTTTCCGGCGTCCCGCCCTGCAGCTTGTCCAGCTGGCCCTGCGCGACGATCAGGTCGCCGCCCACAGCCGCCAGGGTGGTGGGGAAGCGCAGGCCCATCAGGGGTTCCTCGGCCACCACCTGTCCGGCGGTGTAGTCGGCGTTCAGGGTCACCTTCGTGATCACCTGCTCGGCGTTGCGCACCACGTACAGCGTCCGGCCATCCAGCAGCAGGCCGTCGCCGCGGGTCAGGCCGCCCATGACGCGCCGCACGGCCTTCGTGCGCAGGTCGATGCGCCACAACTCACCGGTGTTCAGCTGCACGGCCAGCAGCGCCCGCCCGTCCGGGGTGGCCACGATGCCGTTCAGGTTGATGCCCGGCGCGTAGCGGATGGGCGTGACGCTCAGGTCCAGCCACGCGCTGAGCTTCAGGTCCGGCGTGACCCGGAAGATTACGGGGCGGCTGGAATCCGTGACGTATACGTTTCCGTCCGGGGCGGGCGTCAGGTCGTTCACGTACGCGTTCGGGGACTTCGGGGTGTTCAGGATCGCGACCGGGAACCCGTCGGGGCGCAGGACGCTGACGGTGCCACTCGCGCCGCCCGCTGCCCACACGCGGCCCTGCGCGTCCACCTTCAGACCCAGCGCTGAAGCGCGCCCCTGGCCGCCCCCCTCGGCGAACTTCGATACGGCGCCGGTGCCCAGGTGCACGGCGTAGATGGTGCCGCTGGCCGCGCTGCCCGTGTAGGCCACGCCGCGCGCCGCGTCCACTGCCACGCCTTCGGGGAAGTCCTGCGGGCCGGGCAGCGGATAGTCCCGCACGCTGAAGTTGTCCCGCGTGATCACGCCGCAGCGTTCCCGCGCGCCCGTCATCCCGGCAGGGTCACTCCGGTAATCGTCCGGCTGCGCGTGAATCACCAGCGAGCGGTTCAGGATCCCCGTCATGCCGCTCAGGCTGAGTTTCATGGTGGTGAAGCTCGCCTGACCGGTGCCGTCCGCCCCGACGGTCAGCATCGGGAGGTCCCCGCCGTGCCCGGCGCGGTTGTCGGTCTGGGGACTGTCATGGTTGCGGCTCATGCCGGGATCAAAGTGCCCGCCCGCCCCGCCGAACGGCACGACCGTGTTCGTCGCGGCGTCCACGCCTGGGGTGCAGCGCCCGAACTCATGCACGTGCATGCCGTGCTGACCGGGTGTCAGGCCGCTCACGCGCACGCGGACAGTCACGCCCGCGCCCTGCTGCTCGAAGGTGGCGGTGCCCAGCACCTGCCCGGCGGCGTCGCGCAGGGCGGCCGTGGCCCGCAGCGGCGTGGAGGCCGGAGCCGCGGCCGGCGCCATGGGCACGCCGGCCCCCCCCGCGAGGCCCACGCTGCCCAGCAGTGCGCCGCCCAGTGCCGCGCCGCCCAGAAGACCTGCCGTGATCAGGTGCCGCATCTCAGTTCCCTCCCGTGTACATCACGCGGTAGATGACGCCGCTCTGGTCATCCGTGAACAGCAGGCTGCCGTCGGTGTACGTGGCGACGCCCGCCACCCGACCGAACTGCTTCCAGACGTCGCCGTCCTGGAAGACGAAGCCGGTCACGAACGGCTCGATGGTCTGCGGGCGGTTCTGCGCGTCGAAGACCACGCGGGCAATCTCGTAGCCGCTGGGCTCGGTGCGGTTCCACGAGCCGCGGTACGCGATGAACGCGTCGTTGCGGTACTCAGCCGGGAACTGCGTGCCGGTGTAGTAGTTCATGGCGATGGCCGCCGCGTGCGCCGTGTAGTTCAGGACGCTGCCCTGCGTGCCCGCGCAGTACTCGGCCTTCGTGATCTTCCCGGGGATGTTCCCCACGTTCACGTACGGGTCGGGCTGCTTGTCGCCGTAGCAGAAGGGCCAGCCGTAGTTCTTCCCGCGCTCGATGACGTTGATCTCCTCGGGGGGGATGTTGTCGCCGTGCCAGTCGCTGCCCTGATCCGCGCCGTACAGCACGCCGCTGACCGGGTGCCAGCCGAAGCCGATGGTGTGCCGCAGGCCGCGCGCGAACACCTCACGGGTCTTCCCATCCGGGCTGATGCGCAGCAGCGTGGCCTCCTCAGGGTTGGGTGTAGGCGCGTCGTTGTTCGTGGAGCCGAAACTGGCGTACAGGAACCCATCCGGCCCCCACTTCAGGCTGCGGGCGGGGTGCTGCCCGGCATCCGGGAAGCCGTCCGCGAACACGCGCGGCACGCTGAGGCCGCCGTCACGGGCGATGTCCATCACCCAGATGGTCTTCTCGCCCACCACGTACAGCCGACCATCCTTGACGTCCAGGCCGTGCGCCAGCTTCAGGTTCTGCGCCACCTGCCGCCGCTCGGTCGCGCTGATCAGCCCGTCACGGTTGGTGTCCTTCAGGTACCACACGTCCCCCTGCGCGCGGCGCGACAGGTAGATGCCGCCGTCGGGCATGACGTGCAGCATCCGGGCATTGCCCAGCCCGGTCGCCATGACCTTCAGCGTGAAACCGGCAGGCACCTTCAGACGCGCGAGCTTGTCCGTCGTGAATTCCAGCGGCGTGGGCTCGTTCCGGGTCGCGGTGAGCGTGACGGGCGGCTCGCCCGGCGCGATGGGTCGGGGGGTGGGGGGCGCGGTCTGTGCCAGGGCGCCGGTACTCAGCAGCGCGGCGAGGCACAGCAGGTGGGTCAGGGTCTTCATGGGTGACCTCCGGGGGGTGAGGAGACGGAGCGCCCCGGTACGAGTCCAGGAGCGCGGCAGCGAGGAGCGGGGTCAGCGCAGGCTGAGGGCGAAGTCGTTCATGGCGCGCGCCGCGGCGCTGGCCTTTTCGAAGGTCGCGGCGTGCCCGGCGCCAGGGATCAGCACCAGTCGGCTGCCCGGGGTGTTCATCTGCATCTTCATGGCGACCTCGGGCGGCGTCAGGTTGTCCTCCGCGCCGAACAGGTACAGGGTGGGCACCCGGATGGTCGGCAGGATGGGGTTCGCGTCCGGGCGGTTGGCCAGGGCGGTTGCGCCGCCCACCGCACCGTTCAGGCTGGCCTGCTTCACCAGGCTGCCCAGGTGCATGACCTGGTTGGGCATCGTCATGCGGCTCTGGCCGGTCAGCATGCGCGGCATCAGGATATCCACGAGGCTGGCGACGCCCTTCTCCTGCGCCTGCTGCGCGGTGCCCAGCCAGTTGGCCTTCTCGGCGACGCCGCTGGGGTCGGCGGTCGTGTCGATGAAGATCAGGCCCTTGAAGCGCTCTGGGGACATCTTGTACATCTGGAACAGCGTCATGCCGCCCATGCTCATGCCGCCCGCCACGACCTGATTCAGGTTCAGGGCGTCCATGACCCCCAGCACCGTGCTGGCGTAGTTCTCGATGCTGGCGTCCGCGTTCGGCGCGCGGCTCAGGCCGAAGCCGGGTAGGTCCACCGTGATCACTCGGAAGTTCTGGGCGAGTAGCGCGCGGTTGTTCTTGAACAGTTCGCCGCTCAGCGGGTACCCGTGGATCAGCAGCAGCGGCTGCCCGCTGCCGGTGGCCTTGTAGAACACGGTCGAGCCGTTCACGGTCACGGTGCCGCGGTTGGGCACGGTCTGCCCCTGGGCACCCCCGGCAAGAGCAGCGGTGGCAAGGAAGGCAGTCAGGGTGGTCAGGGTGCGTTTCATGGGGGAACCTCGTGGATCGCCCGGCGGGGGGAAAGTACCCCGGCTGCGCCAGTGGCGCGCCTGACAGGAACCGGCCGGTTCGGTTGGACAGGCTCACCATCCCAGACCCAGCCCCCCCCTGATCGGGGGAATCCCCACGTTATGAAGTTCCCTTCAGGTCCTGCCCAAAGTCAGATCAGCGCCGGCCTCATGAGGACAGGCCGGACAGCTGTCCAGCCTAGGGGTGTCTGGGAACAGCCACCACACGCAGCAGACCGCGCGCTGCCCGACTCACTCCACGAACAGCGGTCGCGCTGAGGGACGCGTGGCCCCCACCTCCACCGCCCGGCGGTGCAGTTCCCGCACGGCCCGCTCACCCTCATCCCCGACATCCAGGCTGAACGGATTCACATACAGGTCGATGTGCGCCTGCATCACCTCATCCGACATCTCCAGCGCGTGCTCGCGGATGTACGCGCGCGCCGCGTCCGGGTGCGCGTACGCGTACTCCAGGCTGGCCCGCACCGCCGCGTTCAGGCCGCGCTGCACGTCGTGCGGCAGGTCCCGCCGCACCAGAATCGCGCCCAGGGGGAGGGGCAGCCCCGTCTCCTGTTCCCACCACGCGCCCAGGTCCATCAGGCGGGTCAATCCGTACTCGTGGAAGGTGAAGCGCGATTCGTGAATGATCAGGCCCGCATCCACTGGTTGCCCGTGATACTCGCCGCGCTGTACGGCGGGCATCACCTCGTCGTACCGCATCCGGACCACGTTCACGCCGGGGAACACCAGCCGCAGCAGCAGTTCCGCCGTGGTCAGCGCACCCGGCGACGCCACCGTGCGCCCGTTCAGGTCCTGCACGTCCCCGCGCGTCACGACCAGCGGCCCCACGCCCCGCCCCAGCGCCCCGCCCGCGCGCAGCGCCACGTACTGATCGATCACCTCGAAGTACGCGCGGTAACTGATCTTCGTCATCGGCAGTCGCCCCGCCACAGCCCACTCGTTCAGCGTCTGCACGTCCTCAAGCACCTCACGCACCGGCAGTGGCCCCTGCACCAGCCCCGCGTGCAGCGCGTGAAAGATGAACGTGTCATTCGGGCAGAACGAGTACCCCAGGTCCAGCACCGCAGGCAGCTGGGAGGGCGAAACAGGGGAGAGGGCATCCGAGCTCATGCCGCCCAGGGTACGCCCCGCCCGCCGCCCGCACCGCAACCCTCACCACGCCGCCTCTCAGCCGCCCGTCAGGTTCGGCCCGTACGCTGCCCGCATGACCCGCACCCGCGCCCACCGTCCCCTGCGTCCTCTCCTGACGGGCCTGCTGGCCGCTGCGCTCGGCAGCGCCGCCCTCGCCGGAGGCGGACAGACCCCGCCCACCGGCGCGCCCACCACCGCGCCCTTCGGCTGCCGCGCCGGGTACGTCCGCCCGGACTTCGCCGCCCTGAACGCCCAGCTGAACCGCGCCCGCACCCTGTGGGCCGCCCAGCACCCCGCCAGCTACACCTACGACGTCGATCAGATCGCCGCGCCTGTCCTGTTTCCCGGCACCCGCGTGACTGTTCAGGCAGGCCGCGTGACCGGCACGGCCCTGGCCCCCGGGCAGGAGGGCACCGTGAACCCCACCCTGGCCGGGCGCACAGTGGACGCCCGCTTCACCGACATGGCCGCCACGCTGAACGCCCAGGCGAAAGCCCCCTGCCCGCTGGTCGAGCAGAGCTTCGACCCGCAGCTGGGCTACCCCACCCGCTTCGCGTCCGGCCTGGGTGACGCGGGCATCGCGGACGGCTTCGGCGAGTGGCGCATCACGAACTTCACCAGAACGAATTGACCACAGCGTCAAGGGCGGGTGCAAGGGCAGGTGCGCACCCGCCCTCACCCGGCCAGGAAGGGAGACACGACGGTTGGACGGTCTCTGCCTCGTCCTGGCGCAGAGGTCTGGGGCGACCCTGTGTCCGCCACTGGCCCCCTCGGCGGCGCGGCCCTCACGAAACGCCGCTGGGCAGGAGGGCCATGTTCAGTTCACCGCACGTCCTTTAGGGCGTCCCGGGCGGCCTGCGCGTCACGGGCAATCTGGGCCTTGAGTTCGTCCAGGCCGCTGAATTTCTGCTCGCCGCGCAGGTGCGTGAAGAACTTGACCTGCAACTCCTGTCCGTACAGGTCGCCCTCGAAGTCAAACAGGTGCACCTCGAAGCGGCGGTCCTGGCCATTGACGGTCGGGCGGAAGCCGACGTTCGCCATGCCGTGCCAGCGCCCATGATCCCCCACCGCCACGACCGCGAACACGCCTAGCGGCAGGGCCTTGCCGTCCGGCACGCGGATGTTCGCGGTGGGCCAGCCGATCGTGCGGCCTAAGCGGTCGCCCTGCACGACCACGCCCTGCGCGTCGTAGTGGCGGCCCAGCAGGCGCCGCGCGCCGTCCACATCGCCGCTCTTGAGGTACTCGCGCACGCGGGTGCTCTTGATGTCCTCGCCGCTCAGGCCGTGGATGGGCACCACAACCACCTCCGGCGCGACCTCGCGCAGGTCCGCGGCACTCCCGGCGCGGCCCCGCCCAAAGTGGAAGTCCTCGCCGACGACAATTGCGCGCGGGCGCAGCAGGCGCAGGTCATCCAGAAACGCCTCCTTCGGGCGGGACGCGAACTCCGGCGTGAAGGCCGCCGCGATGGTCTCGTCCACGCCGTAGCGGGCGAGCAGGTCCAGTTTCTCCGGGAGGGTGGACAGGAACTCCACGCCTTGCGTCAGGACCCGCGTGGGCGGATCGAAGGTGTATACCACGCTGGGCACCCGGTGCTCGCGCGCCTTGGCCTTCAGCTGCGCGATGAGCGCCTGATGCCCTAGGTGCACCCCGTCGAACGACCCCACCGCGACCACCGTGGCCGTGTCGGGCCGCTGACTCGGCGAGACGTACGTCTTCACGCGCCTCCACCCTGGCGGCCCGCCAGGACGGTCACGGCGTGCAGGGCCGCCGCCACCGTGGACGCACTGCCCACCAGCGACCCGTCCCGCAACCCCGCCAGGACCTGCGCGGGCGGCAGCCACAGCACCTCGATGCCCTCCTCGTCCTCGTCGTGCGGCAGCTTGCTCTCGCGGAGGTTCGTCGCCTCGAACACGTGCAGCAGCTCGTCGCAGAAGCCCGGGCTGGAATAGAAGCGCGTGATCAGCGTCATGTCGCCGTCCAGACCCGCCTCCTCCTGCAACTCGCGCCGCGCGGCCTGCTCGGGCGTCTCGCCAGCGTCAATCAGGCCAGCCGGGGCCTCCACGGTGAACGCACCCACCGCGCGCCGCTCCTGGCGGACCAGCAGCATCTCCCCGGCGTCGTTCAGGGCCAGCACCGCCACCGCGTCCGCGTGGCGCACCACCTCCCACTTGCCGCCTAAGAGTTCCAGGCGCACGATCCGCCCGTCATACACCACCCTCGTCTCGCCGCTCATCTTCCGGCAACTGTAATGCACCCGCCCCCACACCCGGGGCGGTCATACACTGCGCGTATGTTCACCCGCCCGGACCTGGAAGCGCGCGAGGCCGCCATGCTGGCCCCCTACGCCACCCTCAGCCGCGACCACGGCGGACGCGAACACGCAGAAGACGAAAGCGAGACCCGCACTGCCTTCCAGAAGGACCGCGACCGGGTGCTGCACACCACCGCCTTCCGCCGCCTGGAAGCCAAGACGCAGGTGTTCCTCTCGGCCGCCGGGGACCACTACCGCACCCGCCTGACCCACACCCTGGAGGTTCAGCAGGTCGCGCGCAGCGTCGCCCTGAGCCTCGGCCTGAACGAGACGCTCTCCGAGACCATCGCCCTGGCCCACGACCTCGGCCACCCCCCGTTCGGGCACGCCGGGGAACGCGTCCTGAACCAGCTGCTCTCGGATGAGGGCGGCTTCAACCACAACCTCCAGGCGCGGCGCATCGTCACGCTGCTCGAACACCCCAAGAGCGAGTACCCGGGCCTGAACCTCACGCACGACACCCTGGACGGCCTGAACAAACACCACCGCGCGGGCCTGGGCCAACCCAGCCTGGAAGCGCAGCTCGTGGACGCCGCCGACGCCCTGGCGTACACCGCGCACGACCTCGACGACGGCCTGCGCAGCGGCCTGATCACCCCCGCGCAACTGAGTGAACTGCCCCTGTGGGCCGAACTCACCCGCCGCGCCGGCGTGCACGGCCACGACCTGAGCGAACAGGGCCGCCGCACCCTGCACCGCCAGCTCCTCGGGTGGCTGATCAAGGACCTCACGCACGCCAGCCACGCCAGCATCCGTCAGAGCGGCGTCACCACCCCCGCCGAGGTCCGCGCGCAGCCCACCCGACTCATCACGTACAGCTCCGACATGCACGCCCTGCTGCGCGACACCGGCACGTTCCTGCGCGAGCACCTCTACCGCCACTGGCGGGTCGAGATGCAGGTCGAACAGGCCACCCAGGTCCTCCAGAGCCTGTACCACGCCCTGATGAACCGCCCCAGCATGCTCCCGCCCACCTACCGCGCCCTGGCCGCCAGCGAAGGCCAGCCGCGCGCCACCTGCGACTACCTCAGCGGCATGACCGACCGCTACGCACTGGACACGCACGCCACCATCACCCCCGGCGGCCCCGCCACCCTCTGGCCCCGCTGAGGCACCCGGCGGCAACAGGTGTTGACAGGGTGAAGACCCCCTGATACATTTATGCCCGCCTGCCCGAGAGGACAGCGCAAACAACAACAGGTGCGCGGGTGTAGCTCAGCTGGTTAGAGCGCACGCCTGATAAGCGTGAGGTCCCCAGTTCAAGTCTGGGCATCCGCACCAAGAACAGAAACCCCGTCATTGACGGGGTTCTTTCGTTCAGCCCATCGCAGGTCTAGGTAGTCGCCCCGCCTGTGCCCACGCTCTCGCCCAGCACGGTGCGGATCACGTCGCTGATCGTCACGACGCCCAGCAGGTCCCCATCCTCCGTGATGACCGGCAGGCCGTGCACGTCCAGGTTCAGCATGCGGATCAGGGCGTCACGCATGGGGACGCTCTCGGTGACGTACCCGGTGGGGGGGCGCATCAGGTCCGCGGCGGTCAGGCCGTTCAGGAAGAACTGGTCGGCCAGGACGGTGGGTCCGTGGGTCGCCCCAGCGCGGTCCACGGCGGCCGTGAGGTCCTTCTCGTGCAGCACGCCGCGCAGCTGGGTGCCCTGCACGACGGGCAGGACGTGCAGGCGCGTGATCTTCAGCGTGGCGGCGGCCTCGCTGGCGGGCGTGCCGGGCGTGACGGTCACGACGCCCCTGGTCATGTGCTGCTCGACCGCGCCCCAGTGCAGCCGCGCGGCGCGGCCCTCGGCCCGCAGGACGTCCGTCAGGGTCAGCATGCCGCGCAGCTCGCCGTCCTCGTCCACGACGGGCAGGCCCCCCACGCGCCGGTCCAGCATCAGCCGCAGCGCCGCCGTCAGGGGCGCGTCGGGCGTGACCGTCAGCACCGGGTGACGCATGATGTCCCGCGCCCGCACGCGCCCCACGCGGTCCGTGAACGCCCACGGGGTGAGGCCCTCGCTCAGGGTGGGCAGCGTGCGGCGCACCTCGCCGTCCGTCACGATCCCGACCACGCGGCCGTCCTGCACCACCGGCAGGCGCTTGACGCGCAGTTCCTGCATGGTGACCACGGCGTCCGTCAGGGTGCTGTGGGGGAAGAGGGTGACGGCGCGGGCGTGCATGGCGTCCTTCACGAGCAGGGGGGTGGTCATGGTGAAACCTCCTGCCCACAGGGTCGGCGCTGCCTGTTACGGGGGCATTACGGCGCGCTACGGTGAGCGGATGCCCGCTCTGATTCTGGTGAACGGCGCCTCCAGCGCCGGGAAGACCACGCTGTGCCGCGCCCTGCGGGACGGACTGCCCGGTGCATTTGTGCACTTCAGCCTGGACTTCTTCCTGTTCGACACGTCCGCCCTGCCCCGCACGCCGCAGGGGCGCCTGCGCGACTGGCCGGCGCTGCGGCCGCGCGTGTTCGAAGGCTTCAACCGCTGCCTGCCCGCTCTGCTGGACGCCGGAAATGATCTGGTCGTGGATTACATCATCGAGACGCCGCAGATGTGGGGGCAACTCTCAGGCCTGCTGCGGGGGTACGACGTATTCCTGGTGGGCCTGGAGTGCCCGGTCGAGGAACTCGAGCGCCGGGAGCAGGCGCGTGGTGACCGGGGCGCGGGGGACGCGCGGCGCGACGCGCGGACGGTGCACACCTTCACGCGGTACGACCTGACCCTGACCTGCACCGCGCCGCTGGAGGACAACGTGGCGCGGGTGGCGCTGGCCTGGGCGCAACGCGAACACGCCCCCCGGGTATTCCCGGCGGGGCGCGCGGAGGTCTGAGGCTCAGATCAGGCTGAGTTCGCTGCCCTCGCCGAGGTGCGCGAGGTGCTCGGGCAGGGTGCCGGGCCGGTCCATGACGATCTGCTCGGCCTTGTAGGAGCTGCGGACCAGGGGGCCGCTGACGACTTCCAGGAAGCCGAGGCTCATGGCTTCCTCGCGGATCTCGTCGAATTCGGCGGGGGAGACGTAGCGTTCGACGGGCAGGTGGTGCATGGTGGGGCGCAGGTACTGCCCGAAGGTCAGGACGTCCACGCCGGCGGCGCGGCAGTCGCGCATGGTCTCGCGGAGTTCCTCGCGGGTTTCGCCCAGGCCGAGCATGATGCTGGTCTTGGTGATGACGTCGGGGCGGGCCTGCTTGGCGTGCGCGAGGACCTTCAGGGTCTGGTCGTAGTCGGCGCGGATGTCGCGGACGGGGTGGGTGAGGCGGCGGACCGTTTCGAGGTTCTGCGCGTAGGTGTCCACGCCGCTGTCGAGCACCAGGTCCACGCAGTGGGTGTTCCCGCCGAAGTCGGGCGTGAGGGCCTCGACGCGCGTCTCGGGGTTGAGTTTCTTGATGGCCTGGACGGTCTTGGCGAAGTGGTACGCGCCGCCGTCCGGCAGGTCGTCGCGGTCCACGCTGGTCAGCACGACGTACTTGAGGCCCATGAGCTGGACGCTCTCGGCGACGCCCCGGGGTTCGTCGAGGTCGAGTTTGCCCATGGGGTTGCCGGTGTCCACGGCGCAGAAGCGGCAGGCGCGGGTGCAGATGTGGCCCATGAGCATGAAGGTGGCGGTGCCGCGGCTCCAGCATTCGCCGATGTTGGGGCACATGGCTTCCTCGCACACGGTGTGCAGGCGGTGTTCCTTGACGATCTTGCGGACTTCCGTGAAGACCTGACCCGTCGGGATGGTGACTTTCAGCCACTCGGGTTTTTTCTCGCGGACCGGGACGCTGTCTTTGCGGTAGATGCCGTTCTTGATGAACTTGGGTTCCTTGGCGTTCTCTTGGGTCATGGGGTCAGCTCCCGGCTGCCGCGGGGGTGGGCAGCGTCCAGTCATACTGGGCGAAGGTGATGTGGAAGGCTCGCGTCAGGGCGTCTTTGGCGCCTTGCATGCTGGCCGCTCTGTTCAGGCCGCGCAGGTCGTACTCGCGCTGCACGCTGGTCATGTGCGTCTGCGTCAGGCCGCACGGGACGATCAGGTCGAAGTGCTGCAGGTTCGCGTTCACGTTCAGGGCGAGGCCGTGCAGGGCCACGTGCCGCTGCACCGCGACGCCGAACGACGCGATCTTCTGATCGTACGTCAGGCCGTTCACGTCCCGCTCGGTGACGTACACGCCGGCGTAGCCGGGGTTGGGCCGGGCGTCCTCCAGGCCCAGGTCGTGCAGGGCCGTGATGGTCGCCTGTTCGAGCAGGCGCAGGAAGTCCGCGACCCGGCGGCCGACGGGGAAGATGGCGTACGCGACGAGCTGGCCGGGGCCGTGGTACGTGACGTCCCCGCCGCGTTCGACCTCCAGCACCTCGATGCCCTGCGCCTTCAGGTAGTCGCGGGTGACGATGATGTTGGTGCCCTCCCGGGCCTTGCGGCCCAGCGTGAGGACGGGTGGGTGTTCCACGAGCAGGAGGGTGGGCGGGGCGTCCCCGGCGGCCACCTGCGCGTGCAGGGTTTTCTGGAGGTCCCAGGCGTCCCGGTACGGCGTCACGCCGAGATCCCGGACGGCGAAGGGGGAGGCGGTCATGCGGCGATTGTACGTCCGGGCGGGGCGTTTTTAACGTGCCCTGGGCGGGAGTTTGCCTGGCATTGACCACGTGGTGTGGTGAATCCTGCGCCCCGCGCTGGTCAAGCCCGTCCGTGCGGCCCGGACGCCCTTGGGGTGGGCTGCGCTATCTGGCTCAGGGCACGTGGGCCGGCAAGGCCCTACCGTGAGGTATGGAACTGGTGCCTCCCTCCGAACAGTTCAAAGCAAGTTTCCTGGACGCCGTGCGCGAGGCGCAGGCCACCGGCAGCGGCCTGGGCGACACCCTCAGCTTCGACGTGACCGACATCGAGCGGGATTTCCCGGCCTTCCTGACCCACCTGCGCCGTTTTGAACCCGGCCACACCCTCCCCGAGGGCTTCGTGCACTCCGAGTACCTGTGGTTGGTGGACGGCGACACGTACCTGGGCCGCGCCAGCATCCGCCACACCCTGAACGCCCGCCTGCGCGAATTCGGCGGTCACATCGGCTACGAGGTCCGCCCCGGTGCCCGCCGCCAGGGGCACGCCACCCGCATCCTCGCCGGATCGCTGCGCCGCGCCAGGGAACTGGGCATCGAGGCGGCCCTCGTGACCTGCGACGCGGACAACACCGGCTCGCGCCGCACCATCGAGAAGAACGGCGGCGTGCTGGAAGGTCAGTTCGT
This sequence comes from Deinococcus radiotolerans, assembly GCF_014647435.1. NCBI lineage: Bacteria > Thermotogati > Deinococcota > Deinococci > Deinococcales > Deinococcaceae > Deinococcus > Deinococcus radiotolerans. The sequence continues at coordinate 118,759 of NZ_BMPE01000006.1, forward strand.
GGTCCCGGACCACCCGAAACCCATCCTGCGCTTCTGGGTGCCCACGCCCAACTGAACATCCAGCACGGCGACAGGGGAGGAGGGGCGAAGTCCCCTACCCAGGTCCGGCGGCCCGCCATTCAGCCCTTGCGGAGTTCCCCGGCCTTCTCCTCCATCAGCTGCGCCAGGTCCTCCAGCGCCTGCGCCTGCCGGGCCGCCGGGGCGCCCGTCTCCACCATCTTCTCCGCGACCGCCTCGCCGATGCGGGTCAGGGCGTCCACCTGTTGCGGGGGCGCCTCGTCCAGTTCCGCCAGCCGCCCCACCAGATGCTCGCCCGCCTCGCCCAGCACCTGCGCTTCCTGCTCGGCACTCAGGCGGCCCAGCGTGGCGACCCGGCCGTGGTACTCGGCGCTGACCCGCTCGAGCTGCGCCACCTGTTCCAGCGTGTGCACCTGCACCTGCGCGGCCTGCATCAGGGTGTCCAGCGCCTGCACCTGCTCGCGCACGCGCGCGTGGATGCCTTCCAGCCGGCGCACGTTCACCTCCCCGACCGGGGTGCGGGTCACCTCGTCCAGCGCCGTGCAGACCAGTTCATCCAGCGCGTGCGCGGCCGTAATCTGCGCCTCGCCGCTTTCTAGGATGTGGCGCAGCGCCTCCTCCTGCGCCGAGCGGGCCTCGCCGCCCGCGCCGAACGGCAGGGCGCGCAGCTGCTCGGTCGTGATCTGCACCACCTCGCGCAGCGCGTCCGTGGCGGCCAGGCCCTCGTGCCCGGCACGGATGATCGCCTCAAGCGTGCTGGTCTGCGCCCACCCGGCGGCGCCCACGTGCTCACGCGCGCGGACTTCAGCCACGCGCCGACGCTGCTTCAGGGACGCCTCGCGCACCTGCGCGACCTGCTGCGCTGCTTCTTGTACGGCCGTCATGCCGTTCAGACTGACGCGCGGCGCCCGCTGCTGAACGTGACGGGCGCTGCACTTGCCCCGGGCCAGGACGGCCCGTATACTTCTAAAGTTCGGTCGTCTGCCCAGGCGGCCAGTTCATTGAGGAGCACGAACGTCTCTGCCCGCAGACAGCGGGACGGTGGGACGGTCCGCTGCCCGAAGGAGTCAACCATGCAGCACGCAATCAAAGTGAACCGTGGCGCCATCCTGCGCGCCGTTGAGCAGCCCCACCTGAAGGCCGACCTGCCCGAGTTCCGCCCCGGCGATACCGTCCGCGTGGAAACGAAGGTCGTCGAAGGCAACCGCACCCGCAACCAGGCCTTCGAGGGCGTCGTGATCGCCATCAACGGCACCGGCAGCCGCAAGAGCTTCACCGTCCGCAAGATCAGCTTCGGTGAAGGCGTGGAGCGCGTGTTCCCCTTCAACAGCCCCCTGGTCGCCAAGATCACCGTGCTCGAGCGCGGCAAGGTCCGCCGCGCCAAGCTGTACTACCTGCGCGAACTGCGCGGCAAGGCGGCCCGCATCAAGAGCGACCGCAGCCGCGTGATGAAGGACGCCGCCGCGAAGACCGCCGCCAACGCCAAGAGCGAGGAGTAAGGTCTCCCCAGCGTGCCGCCCCCGAACCTGGGGGCGGCACGTTCTTGTGGGTCCTGTCGCGCGCCCATCCGCTAGCGTGCGGGCGTGACGCCCACCGCGCTGCTCGCCCTGGATTTCGACGGCACCCTGGTCGGCCCGCAGGGTGACGTGCCCGCCGGTCTGCTGGACGAACTGCACGCCTGGGCGCGGGGCGGCGCGCACCTGGCGCTGCTGACCGCGCGGGGCCGCGTGCCCCCCGAGGTGCGGGACTGGCCCCTGCACACCGTCAGCCGCTGCTACGGCGCGTGGGCGCAGGTGGGCGGTCAGCTCGCCTGGAGCCGTCCGCTGGCGGACGACACGGTCCGCGCGGCGCTGGAGGCGCTGACGCCCGGCGCGTGGCGTTGGGGCCGGACGCTCATGGTCACCGCTGACCCGATCGGGATCGTGCGCGGCCCCCACGCCGCGTTCGCGGCGCAGTGGCCGCAGGCGCGCGAGGTGCTGAAGCTCGTGCGGGGCGACACGCCCGCGCGGCTGGACGCCCTGAAGGGACGCTGGGCCACGCTGCCCGGCACGCACGTGATCCGCGAACGCGACACCCGGCTGGTGCTGGTCCGCCAGGGTGCCTGTAAGGGCGCGGCCCTGCGGGCCCTGGCCGGGCGGCTGGGCGTGCCCGGCGCGCAGGTCGTGGCGGCCGGGGACGGCCCGGCGGACGCGGCCATGCTGGCGCACGCTGGCACGTTCATCCGCGTGGGCGCGCACGCGGCCCTGGCTGGCGCGACCCTGCACGCCACGTGTCCAGCAGATGTGCCCGGCGTCCTCGCGCATGTGCGTGCCCGGTTGCTAGGCTGCCCGGCGTGATCCTGCCCGAGCATGCCCCCACCACGCTGCCCCTGCTGATGGCCTTCGACCTGGACGGCACCCTGATTCCCGACGCGGGCCGCGAGGTCGCGCCGGACATTGCCGCCGCCCTGGGGCGCCTGCGCGCGTACGGCGTGACGCTGGCGATCATCACGGGCCGCGACACGCCGCCCAGCGCCGTCCGGACCGCCATGCAGCCGCACGCGGTCGCCACGAACAACGGCGGGCGCGTCCTGGTCGGCGATGACCTGCACCTGGAAGCCAGTTTCACGGACGCGGACCTGGAAGCCGTACTGGCACATGAACTGCCCGGCGCGCGGGTCGTGCTGTTCACCGAGGACGCCCTGTACGTAGACCTGCCCCCCGGCGTGGAGCCGGAACCGTGGATGCGCGCGCGGTCGTTCCGGCCGTTCGCGGACGCGCCCCGCGCGGGCATCCTGAAAGCCGGGTACTACCACCCGGACGTGGCGGCCCTGGCCGGGCGGCTGCGCGAGCGGCACCCGCACCTGGTCCTGACCGGTGCGCAGGACCCGTACCCGCACTTCCTGACGGTGACGCCTGAAGGCGCGCACAAGGGCGCGGCGCTGACACTGATCGCGGACGGGCTGGGCGTCCCGCATGACCGCACGGTGGCGTTCGGGGACAGTGACAACGATCAGGCAATGCTGGAAGTCGCGGCGTTCGGCGTGCAGGTGGGGGACCTGCCGCTGCTGGCGCCGCACGCGGACGCGCGGGTGGCGCAGCAGGCGGAACTGGGCGCGTTCCTGCACGCCTGGGCCGACCGGATCGGGGCTGGGCTGTAAGTCCCACTCAGGGGCGTGCGGGTGGGGCGGTGCTGCCGCGCTCGATGAGCCGGGCGCCCAGCACCACGTGCCGCTGCCGGATCTGCCCGTGCCCGAGCTGCGCGAGCATCAGCGTGGCGGCCTGCTCGGCCATGGTTTCCACCGGCTGCTCGAGCACCGTGATGGGCGGATCGACCAGGCTGGTCCAGGGGTAGTTGTCGAAGGCGACGAGGCTGATGTCGTGCGGCAGGCGCACGCCGCGTTCACGCAGCGCGCGGTACGCCCCGGACGCCTGCGTGCCGGTCAGGGCGATCAGCGCCGTGGGCGGCTGGGGCAGGTCCAGCAGGTCGTTCGTCAGGGCGTAGGCGGTGTCCTCGTTCAGCAGCGTTACCCGCTGGTACTCGGCGGGGACGGTCAGGCCCAGCGCGTTCATGACCTCGGGGAAGGCGCGGCTGCGTTCCTCGGGGTGAATGACGGGGTGGTAGGTGCCCAGCGCGGCGATGTGGCGGTGGCCCAGCGCGTGCAGGTGCGTGACGGCCTGCCGCACGGCGCCCGGGTTGTCGAGCATGACGCTGGGTTCGTCGTGGTGGGGGGGGCGGTAGTCGTACTCGGTGATGGCCACGCCGCGTGAGCGCAGCCGCGCGAGGTACTCCTGGCTGTCCTGGCCGTAGCCGGGGCGCAGCATGACGCCGGCCACGCGCAGGCCGTACAGCCGCCTCAGTTCCTGGAGTTCGCGCTGGGCGCTGTACTCGTTCTCGCTGATGATCAGGGTGTAGCCCGCATCTGCCAGGACGTGCGAGGCGGTGCGGGCGAACTGCGCGAAGAAGGGTTCGAGGATCGAGCCGACGACCAGCCCGACGGTGGTGCTCTGGCCGCCGCGCAGGCTCCCGGCGCGCTGGTCGGGCTCGTAGTGCAGCTGCGCGATGGCCTGCTGGACACGCGCGAGCGTGTCGGGCGTGAGTTTGTCGGGTTCCTTCAGGGCGCGTTTGGCAGTGGTGGGGGAGACGCCGGCCAGCCGGGCGACGTCCTGGATGGTGGACACGGCTGCATTGTAGGTCAGGGTCGAAGCGACACTCAAGCGGTTGGGCACGAAACCATTTTCACATGCCACCTTCGGGAGTGGCACCAGTAGACAATTGAAAACGATTGTGATTCACTGATGGACACGAGACCATTCAATCTGAGATCAGGTGAGCCCGTCACCTGAAGTGGCGCCGCTGTCACCGACGCCGCTCCGCTGCTGTCCGCCCCGCCCCTGACCGGGCCCTGTCCCACCGGAGGAACCACCCGTGAACCGACTCGCCCTGCTCGCCCTGACCACCCTGCTCAGCCAGGCCAGTGCCGTGACCATCACCATCGCCACCGTGAACAACCCGGACATGGTCACCATGCAGAAACTCACCCCCGAGTTCAACAAGAAATACCCCGACATCCAGGTCAAATGGGTGACCCTCCCCGAGAACGAACTGCGCCAGAAGATCACCCTGGACGTCGCCAGCGGCGCCGGCAGCTTCGACATCGCCACCGTCGGCGCCTACGAGGTGCCCATCTGGGCCAAGAACGGCTGGCTCGAACCCCTGAACCCGCTGTTCAGCAAGAACGCCGACATCGCCAAGAGCTACAACCTCACGGACATCCTGCCCGGCGTGCGCGGTGCCCTGACCGTCGGCGGGAACCTGTACGCCGTGCCCTTCTACGCCGAAAGCAGCATGACGTACTACAACAAAGACCTCTTCAAGGCCGCCGGGCTCACTATGCCCGCCCAGCCCACCTGGAACCAGATCCAGACCTTCGCCAGCAAGATCCACAACCCCAGCAAGGGCGTGTACGGCGTGTGCCTGCGCGGCCTGCCCGGCTGGGGCGAGAACATGGCCCTGTTCAGCACCATGGTCAACACCTACGGCGGCCGCTGGTTCAACCCCAGCTGGCAGGCCCAGCTGAACACCCCCGCCTGGAAAAACGCCATGACCTTCTACGTGAACCTCGTCAAGAAATACGGCCCTCCCGGCGCGACCGGCAACGGCTTCACCGAGAACCTCACCCTGATGAGCCAGGGCAAGTGCGGCATGTGGGTCGACGCGACCGTCGCCGCCGGGTTCCTGAGCGACCCCAGCAGCTCCAAGATCACCAAGTCGGTCGGGTTCGCCAAGGCCCCGGTCGGCACCACCGCGCGCGGCAACAACTGGTACTGGAGCTGGAACCTCGCCATTCCCAAGAGCACCAAGCAGGAAGACGCCGCCTTCAAGTTCCTGACCTGGGCCACCAGCCAGGAGTACATCGCCTTGGTCGCCAGGACCAAGGGCACCTGGGCCAGCGTCCCCCCCGGCACCCGCACGAGCACCTACCAGAACGCCAACTACAAGAAGGCCGCCGGCGCCTTCAGCGGCCTGGTGCTGAGCAGCATCAACACCGCCGACGTGAACAAGGCCACCAAGGACCCCGTGCCCTACACCGGCGTGCAGTACGTCGCCATCCCCGAATTCCAGGCGCTCGGCACCCAGGTCGGGCAGTACCTCGCCGGGGCGCTCAGCGGGCAGTACACCGTCGATCAGGCGCTGAAACTCAGCCAGGACGCCGCGAACAAGACGGCCAAGGACGGCGGCTACCAGAAGTAAGCCCCCACGCGGGGCGCGGCGACCTCCAGCGCCGCGCCTCACCCCCCACCCGCAGTCCCAGCGCACCCCAGGGGAGGCCCGAGGCGACCACCTCGCCTCCCCCACACCGTTGCACCCCCACCCGCAGGAGGTGAATCATGACCGCCGCCGCCACCACGCCCGCCACCACCGCGCCCACGCCCAGACGGGGATTCCGGCTCAGCCCGGCCGCGCTGATCTGGCCCGCCATGCTGTACCTGATCCTGACCACCCAGGTGCCGTTCTTCATGACGGTGTACTACTCGTTCTTCCGCTACAACCTCGCCATTCCCGGCAGCCGCCCCTTCGTGGGGTTCGCCAACTACCGCAACCTCCTGACCGACCCGCAGAACCTCCACATCCTGTGGAACACCGTCGTGCTGGCCGGCGGCACCCTGATCCTGACCCTGATCATCGGCGCGGCCCTGGCGCTGCTGCTGAACCGCGACTTCCCGGGCCGGGCGCTGCTGCGCACCCTGCTGATCAGCTCGTTCCTGATCATGCCAGTCGTGACGGCCGTCGTCTGGAAGAACATGCTCATGAACCCCGTGTTCGGGTTCTTCTCCTGGGTCGTCACGGGCCTGGGCGGGCACCCGGTCGACTGGCTGGCGCAGTACCCGATGGCCAGCGTGATCGCCATGATCACCTGGGAATGGACACCGTTCGCCATGCTGATCCTCCTGACGGGCCTCCAGAGCCTCCCGGACGACCAGCTGGAAGCTGCCCGCCTGGACGGCGCGAGCCCCTGGCAGGAATTCCGCTACGTGGTGCTGCCCCACTGGACGCAGGCGATCCAGGTGGTCGTGCTGATGGAGACTATCGCGCTGCTGCAGGTGTACGGCGAGATCTACGGCAGCACGTCCGGCGGTCCCGGCATTGCCACCACGAACCTGCCGTACTTCATCTACCAGAAGGCCTTCGCGGAGTACAACATCGGGCTGGCCAGCGCCGCCGGGGTCCTGACCGTGATCCTCACGAACGTGCTGGCCGTGTACATGCTGCGGCTGCTGACCCGCGCGGGCAGGGGAGAGTGACATGCAGGCCCAGATCCGACTGAGAAACGCGCTGCTGACCCTGGTCACGTACCTGCTCGCCGCCGCGTTCCTGTTCCCGCTCGTGTGGATGTTCATGGCCGCCTTCAAGACCGAGGCGCAGGCCTTCGCCACCCCACCCGTGTTCGTGTTCACGCCCGTCCTGGAGAACTTCCAGCACGCGCTGGGCAGCTACTTCCCGGCGCTGCGCAACTCGCTGGTCGCCGCGGTGGGCAGCACGGTCCTGGCCTTCATCCTGGGCCTCCCGGCCGCGTTCGCGCTGGCCGTGTACCCCACCCGCCGCGCGCAGGGTGTGCTGACCTGGATGCTGTCCACGAAATTCATGCCCGCAGTCGGCGTGATCGTGCCGCTCTTCCTGATCTTCCGCAACCTGCACCTGCTGGACACGCTGCCCGGCCTGATCCTGATGTACACCACCATGAACCTCCCGCTGGTCGTGTGGATGATGCACTCCTACATGACCGAGATCCCCTACGCCATCTACGAGGCCGCCAAGGTGGACGGCGCGTCGGTCGGCCAGGAATTCTTCGGGATCGCGCTGCCGCTCAGCACGCCCGGCATGGCTGCCACCGCCCTGCTGTGCCTGATCTTCGCGTGGAACGAGGTGTTCTTCGCCCTGAACCTCACGAACAGCGACGCCGCACCCCTGAGCGTGTTCATCAGCCAGTTCAAGACCAGCGAGGGCCTGTTCTGGGCGCAGATGAGCGCCGCCGCCACCCTGACCGTCCTGCCGGTCCTGATCTTCGGCTGGATCGCGCAGCGTCAGCTGGTCCGCGGCCTGAGCTTCGGCGCGGTGAAATGACCGTGGCCACCAGCTTCCCCCTGCGCACCGCGAGCCTCCCCGCCCTAGCCGGGCGCGTGCAGGTCCCCGCCTACGACCCGCGCGGCCTGCGCACCGGCATCGTGCACTTCGGCGTGGGGGCGTTCCACCGCTCACATCAGGCCATGTACCTCGACCGGCTCCTGAACCTCGGCCAGGCGCACGACTGGGCCATCTGCGGCGTGGGCGTCCTGCCCGGCGACGCCCTCATCCGCGACGCGCTGCGCGCCCAGAACCACCTGTACACCCTGCTGACCCGCGCCCCGGACGGCCGCAGCGAGGCCCGCGTGATCGGCGCCGTGCACGACTACCTGTTCGCCCCGGACGACCCTGAGGCGGTCTGCGAGCGGCTGGCGCACCCCGCCACGCGCATCGTGTCCCTGACCGTCACCGAGGGCGGCTACAGCCTGAACAACGCCACGGGCGAGTTCGATCCCAGCGGGGACGTCCTGCACGACCTCCAGCCCGGCGCCGCGCCCCGCAGCACCCTGGGCTTCCTGACCGAGGGCCTGCGCCGCCGCCGCGAGCGCGGCCTGCGCCCCTTCACGGTCATGTCCTGCGACAACATCCAGGGCAACGGGCACGTCACCCGCCGCGTCCTGACCGCCTTCGCCCGCCGCCGGGACCCGCAACTGGCCGACTGGATCGACCACGAGGTTGCCTTCCCGAACAGCATGGTCGACCGCATCACGCCCGTCACCACGGACGCCGTACGCGCCGACCTGGACCGCGAGTACGGCGTGCAGGACGCCTGCCCGGTGGTCGCCGAGGCGTTCACGCAGTGGGTGCTCGAGGACCACTTCACCTGCGGCCGCCCCCCACTACAGGACGTGGGCGTGCAGCTCGTCCCGGACGTCGAACCGTACGAACTCATGAAACTGCGCCTCCTGAACGCCGCGCATCAGGCCATGAGCTACCCCGCGCTTCTGGACGGCCACACGTTCGTGCACGAGGTCTGCCAGCAGCCCGACTACGCGCAGTTCCTGCTCGACTACATGACCCTGGAGGCCCACCCCACCCTGCGCCCCGTGCCCGGCATCGACCTGAACGCCTACAGCCACGACCTCATCGCGCGCTTCTCGAACCCCGCCATTCAGGACACCCTGGCCCGCCTGATCGTGGACGGCAGCGAACGCATCCCCAAATTCCTGCTGCCCGTCGCCCGCGAACAGGCCGCGCGGGGCGGGGACCTGCGCCGCTGCGCCCTCGTGGTCGCCGCCTGGAGCGCGTACGTCGCGCAGGCCGCCACCCGCGGCGACCGGCTGGACGACGTCCGCGCCGCCGACCTCACGCGCGCCGCCCTGGCCGATCAGGTCACGCCCGGCGCGTTCCTGCACCAGCCCGACGTGTTCGGTGACCTGAGCGCCGCGCCCGCCTTCGTGCAGGCCTACCTGGACGCCCGCGCCGCCCTGGCCGCCCACGGCCCACTCGGCGCGCTGCGCGCCCTGCACGCTGCCCCCACCCAAGGAGAACACGCATGAACTGGACTCCGTCTGTTCCATGGACAACCCGGGACGTCACCGGGTTGCCCACTCCACGCCCGGAGTCCAGCCGACTCCTTCTCGCATCCGCTCGGATGGCCCGGTCGGTGCCGCCCGGACCATCGGAGACGCCATGACCATCCTCGACCTCTTCCGCCTGGACGGCCGCCACGCCCTGATCACCGGGGGCGCGCAGGGCATCGGCTTCGAGATCGCCCGGGGCCTCGCGCAGGCCGGGGCGCGCGTCACCATCGCTGACCTGAACCCCGATGTGGGCCAGACTGCCGCCGCGACCCTGGACGGGCAATTCGAGGTGCTGAACGTCACCGACGCCGCCGCCGTCGCCGCCCTGGCCCGGAAGCTCCCGGACGTGGACATCCTCGTGAACAACGCCGGGATCGTCCGCAACACCCCCGCCGAGGACACCCCGGACGACGACTGGCGCAGCGTGATCGACGTGAACCTGAATGGCGTGTACTGGTGCTGCCGGGAATTCGGCCGGACCATGCTCGAACGCGGCCGGGGCAGCGTCGTGTCCACCGCCAGCATGAGCGGCCTGATCAGCAACCACCCGCAGCCGCAGGCGGCGTACAACGCCAGCAAGGCCGCCGTGATCCACCTCACCCGCTCCCTGGCGGGCGAGTGGGCGCCGCGCGGCGTGCGCGTGAACTGCGTCGCGCCCGGCTACACCGCCACGCCCCTCACCAAGCGCGGCCTGGAGACCCCCGAATGGCGCGAGACGTGGCTGAAGGAGACCCCGATGGGCCGCCTCGCGGAACCCGCCGAAATCGCCCCGGCCGTGCTGTATCTCGCGTCCGACGCCGCCAGCTTCGTCACCGGGCACGCGCTGGTCGTCGACGGCGGCTACACCTGCTGGTAACCCCTCGCGGGGAGCGGCCGAGGGCCGAAGAGTTTGAAGTCCCACGCTCCCTTCGATCCCATTCAAGGAGTGACATGATCCTGAGTTCCAGAACGTCCGTCCTGACCGGCCCGCGCCAGCTGAACTGGACGTCACGCGAGGTGCCCGCGCCCGGCGCGCGGGAGGTGCGGGTGCGGGTCACGCGGATCGGCGTGTGCGGCAGCGACGTGCACTACTACACGCACGGGCGGATCGGGCCCTTCGTGGTGGACGGCCCTCTGGTGCTGGGCCACGAGGTGAGCGGCGTGGTGGACGCTGTGGGCGCGGGCGTGACCCGCGTGAAACCCGGCGACCGCGTGGCACTGGAACCCGGCGTACCGTGCCGCCACTGCGCGTACTGCCGCAGCGGGGCGTACAACCTCTGCCCGGACATGACGTTCATGGCCACGCCCCCGGTGGACGGCGCGCTGACCGAGTACGTGCTGTGGCCCGACGACTTCGTGTACCCGGTGCCGGACAGCGTCAGCGACGACGTGGCGGCGCTGCTGGAACCGCTGGCGGTGGGCCTGTGGGCCGCCCGCAAGGGCGACGTGCGCCCCGGTCACGCGGTGGCGGTGCTGGGCGCCGGGCCGGTGGGCTGCACGACTGTCATGGCGGTCCGGGCGGCGGGCGCGACCACGATCATCGCGGTGGATCTGGAGGACTTCCGGCTGGATCTGGCCCGCGAGGTCGGGGCTACCCATACCATCAACGCGCGGAGTGTGGATGCGCTGGCCGCCATCCGCGAGCTGTGCGCCGCGCGCGACGGCCTGCCCCTGTCGCACGCGGGCGTGGACGTCGCCTTCGAGACCGCCGGGAGCCTCGCCACCACGCGCCTGACCCTGGCCGCGCCGAAACCGGGCGGCGTGGCCGTGCTGGTGGGCCTCCCGCCCGACCCGGAGGTGAGCCTGGACATCGTGAGCGCCGCGAGCCGCGAGGTGACGTTGCGCGGCGTGTTCCGCTACGCGAACTGCTACCCGGCCGCCGTGGAACTCGCCGCGAGTGGCCGCGTGAACTTGGACGCGCTCGTCACGCACCGCTTCCCGTTCGCGCAGACGCCCGACGCGTTCGCGTTCGCCGACCGCGAGAAGCGCACGTCCATGAAGGTCATGATCGATGTCCGCTGAACCGGCGCGGGACCTCCTGATCGGCGTGGATGTCGGCACGTACTCCAGCAAGGGAGTCCTCACGACGCTGGACGGGCAGATCGTGGCGCAGCAAGTCGTGCCGCACGGCATCTCGGTGCCCCGGCACGGGCACGTGGAACAGGACGCGGACGCGGTGTGGTGGGCGGACGTGATCACGATCCTGCGGGAACTGCTGCGTGAACCCGGCACCGCCGGGCGCGTGGCGGGCGTGGCGTGCAGCGCCATCGGCCCCACGCTGCTGCCCCTGGACGCGGAGGGGCGGCCGCTGCGCCCCGGCATCCTGTACGGCGTGGACACCCGCGCGCAGGTGCAGATTGACGCGCTGAACGCCGAACTGGGCGAGGCGGCGATCCTCGCGCACAGCGACATGGCCCTGACGAGTCAGGCGACCGGCCCGAAGATCCGCTGGCTGCGCGAACACGAACTGGAGGTCTGGGCGCAGGCACGCACCCTGACCAGTGCCGGCAGTTACCTCGTGTTCCGCCTGACCGGCGAGCACGTCATCGACCACCACACCGGCGCTCACGTCATGCCGCTGTACGACCCGCGCACCCGCACCTGGACGGACCGGTTCGCGGCGTCCGTGCTGGGCGACCGGGGCCTGGAGGTGCTGCCCCGCCTCGCCTGGAGTGACGAGCGGGCCGGGCAGGTCACGGCAGCGGCCGCCGCTGAAACCGGCCTGCGGCCCGGCACGCCCGTCGCGGTGGGTACCGTGGACGCCCTGGCCGAGGGCCTCAGCGTGGGCGCCGCGCGGCCTGGCGACCTGATGGTCATGTACGGGTCGTCCACCTTCTTCATCCTCACGCAGGAGAGTCCCACCCCGGACCCGCGCGTGTGGTCGGTGGGGGGCGCGTTTGCGGGGCAGGTGAACCTCGCGGCGGGCATGAGCACCACCGGCAGCCTCACCCGCTGGATCGTGGACGAATTCGCCCGCGAGCAGGACACTGCCGCCGCCTACGACACGCTGTTCACGCAGGCGGCGGCCCTGCCGCCCGGCGCGGACGGCCTGCTGATGCTCCCGTACTTCAGCGGCGAGCGCACGCCCATCAACGACCCGCAGGCGCGCGGCGTGGTGGCGGGCCTGACGCTCTCGCACACCCGCGCGCACCTGTTCCGCGCGGCGCTGGAGGGCGTGGGCTTCGGCATCCGCCACAACCTCGACGCGCTGCGCGACCTGGGCGCGGACGTGCGGCGCGTCATCGCGGTGGGCGGCGGCACGAAGGGCGGCACGTGGCTCCAGATCGTCTCGGACATCACCGGGCAGGTGCAGGAGGTGCCGCAGGTGACCGTCGGCGCCAGCTACGGGGACGCGTTCCTGGCCGGGCTGGCCGCCGGGGCGCTGACCCGCGCCGATCTGGACCGCTGGGTGCAGCCCGGCCCGCCCGTCACGCCGGATGCGGCCACCCGCGCCGAGTACGACCGCCTGTACGGCCTCTACCGCGCGCTGTACCCAGCCACCCGCGACATCGTCCACGCGCTGTAATACGGACTCCGGTTGAAAGGTTTGCAAAAACTTTCAACCCGAGCGAACTCGTAGAGCTGCGCAGCAGAGCGAGCAGGAGAGAAACGGGTTCCGTGCATGGAGTTGGCAACCCGGTGTCCTTCCGGGTTGTTAACGAAACAGACGGAATCCGTATGACAGAAGACCGCGACCGCCACGTTCAGGGCGGTCGCGGTTCCGTGCGGGTTTACTTCAGGGTCAGGCTGGTCAGGATCGCGCGGCCTTCCTCGATCTGCTCGGCGGTGGTGCCGCTGGGCTGCACGAGGGTCGCGGTGAACAGACGGTTGTTCTTCACGGTGAACACCTGCGTCCAGCGGACCATGCCGTCGTCCCCGTCGCCCAGGTACGTCCAGAGGATCGCGGGCGTGCTGCCCAGCTTGATGGTCTTCTCACCCAGCATCTTGAACTTGGGCACGTCCTTGCTCAGCTGCGACGCGAACAGGTCCCGGAAGTCCGCCAGGGTGGCCTTCAGTTTGGGGTCCACGTCCTGCACCTGCACGGTCACGGTGGGCCGGACAGTGCCCGTGTCGCGGTTAATGAACGCCACGTCCGCGCCAGGCACATTCTTGAGGGGCAGCCACCCGGCGGGCACGCGAATCGAGTAGCCCGCGCTGCTGTTCGCGGTGACGGCCTCCACCGTACGCCCGGTCTGCGCGGGCGCCGCTGCGGGGGTGGCAGTGGTGCCCTGCGCGAGGGCGGGGGTAAGGCTCAGGGCCGCGAGGAGCAGGGGAGCAAGCAGGGTGGCGCGCTTCATGAGCGTCAGGGTAGAGCCTGAAGGTGAGCCGAGTCTGACTGGAGCGGGCGTGTGAATGCTGGCTGTCCGCCTTCCAGATGCAGATGATGCGTGAGACCCGCCGGGGCGTCCTGGTCACGGTGCGCGACGATCAGGACGTGCGTGCCCGCGCGGGCCAGCCCGGGCAGCAGCGCCAGGAACGCGGCGCGCGCGTGGGCATCCAGGAAGTCCAAGCCCTCGTCGAGAATCAGCAGGCGCGGGCGGTGCGCGACCGCGCGGGCCAGCAGCAGGCGCCGCAGCTGCCCCTGCGACAGTGAATCGGCATTGCGGTCCAGCAGCTCCCTCAGGGCGAGGTGTGCCGCCAGGGCCTCCACCGCCCCCTCCTGCTCGGGTGTCAGGTCCGGGCTGAAGCCCTCCGCGCCACTCCAGGCGCTGCCGATCACCTCGCGGCCCGTCCAGTCCCGCCGCTGCCGGATGCCCAGCTCCGCGCTGACCAGCCCGATCTGCGCGCGGCGTTCGGTCAGCAGGTCACGTCCCAGGAACGGCCGCTGGACGCGCCCGCCCAGCGCGGGGTGCAGCTCCCCGGCGATCAATCGCGCCAGGGTACTCTTGCCGCTGCCGTTCTCCCCGGTCACCAGCCAATGCTCCCCCGCGCGCCACGTCCAGCGGACCGGTCCCAGCGCCCGGTGCCCGTCCCGGTACACGACCGCGTCCTGCACGTCCACCAGCACCTCCCCGCCACCCGACGATCCCGGCAGCATCAGGGCAGGGGAGGGGGCAGGTCCGTCCGGCGCGGCCTCGGTCACCACGCCACCCTCCACCCTTAGGGTCCGCCAGGGCAGCGCCGGGGCCTCCTCAGGGCGGTGCGTGGCGAGCACCACCGCCACCCCCGACGCGTGCACCCGCGCGATCAGCGCGCCTAGCTCCGCGCGGGCCTGCGGGCTCAGGCCGTCCGTGAACTCGTCCAGCAGCAGCAGCTCTGGCGCGGGCATCAGCGCCGCGCCCAGCATCACCCGCCGCCGCTGCCCGTGACTCAGCGTCCGCACGTCCCGGCCCAGCAGCGCCCCCAGCCCGGTCAAGGCCGCGACCTCCGCCACGCGCGCCTGCGCCCCCGGTGTCGCCTCCCAGAGGTTCAACCGCTCGCCGGACAGTGCCGCCAGGAGTACGTCCTGCACGGTCTGCACCCACTCGCGCGTCAGGTAGAACGCCTCGGCGTCCGGGCCCACCAGCCGCAGCGACCGCCGCGCCCGCACCGCCGACCGCTGCACCTCGCCCCCCAGCCCGTATGCCCGCTCGCCACGCACCGGGGCGACCTCGCCCGCCAGGAGGCGCAGCAGCGTCGTCTTCCCGCCCCCGTTCGGTCCCCACAGGCGCAGCGCCGCGCCGCGCGGCACGTCCAGCGTCACGCCGCGCAGGCGCGTGTCCCCACCCGCGATCACGTCCACGTTCCTCAGGGCCACCAGCGGCGCACTCATCCCCGCGAGTCTAGCGGCGCGTCGCCCTGCGGGCTGGGGAGGCGTCTACGCGATCCGGCAGACGCCAGCGGGACGGGGCGCGTGCTCTGCTGCGCCCATGCCCCGCACCCTGCACCTGATCAAGCACGGCAAGCCACAGTTCCAGACGGGCGTCCCGGCGCACGAGTGGCCGCTGGCCCCGGACGCCCTGACGGGTCTCCCCGCGCTGGCCGACCGGCTGGACCCGAGCCCGGACGTGATCGTGTGCTCGCTGGAACCCAAGGCGCACGCGACGGCGCAGGCGCTGGCCGGGTACCTGGGTGTCCCGCTGCGGCCCATGCACGGCCTGCACGAGCAGCTGCGGTACGCGGCCCGCTTTCACGCCGACCCGGCGGACTTCCAAGCGGAGTACCGGGCGTTCTTCGCGCAGCCGGACCGGCTGGTGGTCGGCGAGGAGACCGCGCGGGATGCCGGCACCCGCTTCTCGAACGCCGTGAATGCCGTCATGGCCGCCAACCCGCAGCCCACCGTGGCGGTCGTGGCGCACGGGACGGTCATCAGCCTGCTCGTGGCTGCCCGGCGCGGCGTGGACCCGTACCCGCTGTGGCGGGAGCTGCCCCTGCTGGGGGTGCTCAGCGTGCCGTGGGAACCCGGCGTGATGGGGGCGCGTACTGCTCCGTAAAGGGAGGCACTTTCATGGGTTTCACTATTTTCGTCATGGTCCTGCTGCTGCTGGTGATCATCACGCTGTTCGCCGGGGTCAAGAGCGTGCCGCAGGGCAGCGAGTGGACGCAGGAACGCTTCGGGAAGTTCCAGCGGACGCTCAAGCCGGGGCTGAACATCATCATTCCGTACATCGACCGCATCGGGCGCCGCGTGAACATGATGGAACAGGTGCTCGACGTGCCCAGTCAGGAGGTCATCACCAAGGACAACGCCCTGGTCACCGTGGACGGCGTGGTGTTCTACCAGGTGCTCGACGCCGCCAAGGCCAGCTACGAGGTCAGCAACCTGAACCAGGCGATCCTGAACCTCACCATGACGAACATCCGCACCGTGATGGGCAGCATGGACCTCGACGAACTCCTCTCGAACCGCGACCAGATCAACGCCCGCCTGCTGACCGTCGTGGACGAGGCCACCGAGCCGTGGGGCGTCAAAGCCACGCGCATCGAGGTGAAGGACATCAAACCGCCGGCCGATCTGGTTGCCAGCATGGCCCGCCAGATGAAGGCCGAACGTGAGAAACGCGCCAACATCCTCGACGCCGAGGGCTTCCGGCAGGCTGCGATCCTGAAGGCCGAGGGCGAGAAGCAGGCCGAGATCCTCTCCGCCGAGGGGCGCCGGCAGGCGGCGTTCCTGGAGGCTGAGGCCCGCGAACGCGCCGCGCAGGCCGAAGCCGAGGCGACCCGGCTGGTCAGTGACGCGATCGCCGCCGGGAACGTGCAGGCCATCAACTACTTCGTCGCGCAGCGGTACGTGGATGCCTTGAAGGACATCGCCAGCGCCCCCAACCAGAAGACCCTGATCCTGCCGCTGGAGGCCACGAGCATCCTGGGCAGCCTGCAGGGCGTCGCGGAGATCGCCCGGGACGCCTTCGGACGCAAGGGCTAGCGCCGTGGACTGGCTGCCCACCCTGGAACGCGTGCAGTCCTGGCACTGGTGGGTGCTGGGCGCGCTGCTGCTGATCCTGGAAGTCGCTGCGCCCGGTATCTTCTTCGTGTGGCTGGCCCTTGCGGCCTTCGCGCTGGGCCTGCTGGTGTTCGTCCTGCCGGTCCTGCCCGTCGCGGTGCAGCTGCTGCTGTTCGCCGCGCTGAGCGTCGCGGCGGTCACGCTGGGCCGCCGGTACGTCACGCGCCTGCTGCCCGACTCGCCCGAGGCGGGCCGCGTGAACCGGGGCGCGCATCGGCTGGTGGGGCAAACCGTCACGGTCGTCACGCCTATCGTGAACGGCATCGGCCGCGTGCGGGTGGGCGACAGCGAGTGGCGCGCCACCGGCCCGGACACCCCACAGGGGGCGCGGGTCGTGATCGTCGCCGCGGACGGCCCCACCCTGCACGTCCGCGAGGTCAACGGCACTTGGACCTGACGGACCCCACGAAGAGGCGGCCCCAGGGTGTATCCGGGGCCGCCTCTTCTGCCGTGGTCACCCGCGCCGGGTGGGGTACAGCCAGGGACGCAGCAGGCGCGACAGCCACGGCAGCACCGGCCAGTTCAGAAACAGCGTGGACAGCGACGCGGTCGCCAGCGTGGCCGCCCACGCGGGCCACTCGCCGGTCACGGGGCGCAGCAGCGTGGCGAACAGCATGATCAGCGGGTACACGCCCACGATGCCCACGATCACGTTCTTCCACAGCGGCGGGGCGGGCAGGCGCGCGGGCCGGTCGAACCACGCCTCCAGGCCCTGCGCCTCGCGGTACTCGACCTCGTCGGCGGTGAAGTCGTCCAGCTGCGCCAGCGCCTCGCGGTACGCGGGCGTGGCCCGCCACGCCTCCAGCGCCTGCGGCGACGCGAACCGCACCAGCGTCACGTACTCCGCGACCGGACCGTTCGTGTCCCGCAGGACGTGCAGACCCACGAAGCCCGGCTGGGTGGCCTGCACCGCGTGCAGGCGCCGCGCCCACGCCTCGTACGCCTCCAGTTTCGACAGGCGGACGCGTTCGGTGACGACCAGGGTGATGCCCGTGGCCTGGGGCGGAACAGTGGAGGAGGGGGAAGCAGCGTCGGACATCAGCCCCGCAGTCTACCCGATAGGCGGCCTGGAGCCACCGGGGCCACGTGGGCAATACTGAGGGTCCCCCCGGTCCGCCCCCTCTACTGACGGAGGTCCACCGCATGCGCATCCGCCCTGCCCACCTGCCCCTGCTGGCCCTGAGCACCCTGAGTGCCGCGCACGCCGCGACGTTCGACGTATACACCTTCACGCCTCCGAGCGGCTGGACGCAGACGACCGCGAAGGGCGTCACGCGCGTCAGCCGCAACGCGGGCGGCCAGTACTGCCTCTTCGACCTGTACCCCGCCACAAAGGGCAGCGGGAACGTGAAACAGGACTTCCGCAGCGAGTGGAACACCCTGGTCGTGAAGCCCTTCGGTCCCGACGACGCGCCCGAGGAGGAAAGCGGCGACCCAGTCGGCGGCTGGCAGTCCCACCTGGGCGGCGCATCCTTCGCGTATGAGGGCGGCACCAGCCTGGCGGTCCTGGCGACCTTCAGCGCGGCCGGGCAGGCGGCGAGCGTCCTGATGCTCGGCAACGACGAGAAATGCCTGGAGCAGTTCGACGCGTTCCTGACCACCCTGCGCCTGAAGGCCCCCGCCGCCCAGACCACAGCCGCGCCCACTCCACCGAAACCCGCCCCGGCCCCCGCGACGGGCGCGCTGAACACCGCGCCGCTGAAGAGCAGTTTCAAGTTCGACACGACCACCTTCGACGACGGCTGGGTGGCCGTCGTGCAGAAGGACTGGGTGCTCGCCCGGCGCGGCACCACCACCGTCCGCCTCCATTACCCCAGTGGCCCCAGCTACAACCCGGACTCCGACGCTGAACTGCGCGCCGCCTGGAACACCCTCGTCGCGCCCCGCTACCGCGACCTCCAGGGCTACGCGCAGAACTTCGACACCCTGAACTTCGAACGGCCCTACCTCGCCAGCGGGACCGCCACCAGCCTGGAGACCGGGGCGCGGGTGTACGTGGCGCTGTTCCGGCAGGCCGAGAGCGGCTGGATCGAGATCGTCACCCCCGACCGCGACACCTTCCTGAAGGACTTCAAACTGGATCCCGCCCAGTTCTACGGCGTGGACGACGCCCTCCTGCGGCCCCTGCGGAACCTGCGCGGCCTGAACCGCTTCGCCGTCGCCGCCAGCGACCTCACCGGCACCTGGAGCAGCAACGCCGGCGGGTACACGCAGTGGGTGAACGCCTTCACCGGCCTCAGCGCCGGCGCCACCGGCTTCTCCAGCAACGAGACCTTCGAGTTCACCGGGAACGGCACGTACCGCTGGAGCCTCGCCATGGCCAGCGGCGTCGTCGGCGCGCAGACATTCAGCGGCGCCAAATCCAGCGGCAAGCACGCCATGAAGGGCAACTGGCAGATCAGCTTCAGCGACATTGAGGGCAAACCCCGCGTGTACAACGCCTACTTCGAGGCCGGACGCGGCGGGCAGCGCATCCTCTGGATGCAGTCCGTCGGCAGCTACAGCGCCTACGTCAAGGTGAAATAGCCGTTCAATCCAGCATCCGGCGGTGGTAATCCACCTGCCCCAGGTGCCCGTACAGGTGAATCAGGAAGTACCGGGTGGTCATGCCCTCCGGGAAGCCCGGCAGTTGCCGCGCGCTCACATCATCCAATCGCGCCTCGTCCAGGCCGTCCAGGGCCGCCACCACCCGCGCCGACACCTCCCGCAATCCTGCGATCAATTCCGCGCGGGGCACGTCCCGCCGCGCGAACTCCGCCTCCCGGTCCCGCACAAACGCTGCGCCGCCCAGGTCCGCGCCGACGAACTGCGACAGGTTCCCGATCAGGTGCAGCGCCAGCGTCCCCGCCGGATTCACGATGTCCCCCCGCACCCGCCACACCGACGCGTCATCCGGGTACGCCTCCAACTCCGCGCTCAGCTTCTGGATGTCCCGCACGAACAGCTCCCGCAGCTCAGGCCACATGAGCGCAGCTTACCGGGTCACGCCCTGCGGACGGCTCGGAGGAGCAGGCGTTCCACCTCCGCCTGGGTGTCTGCGGTCCAGGCCGTCAACGCGTAGGCCGTGGCCCACATCGCCCCGTCGTCCAGGTGGGCCGCGTCACTGAACCCCAGCGTGCCGTAGCGGGTCTTGAACTTCGCGGCCGCCTGATAGAAGCACACGACCTTGCCGTCCAGCGCGTACGCGGGCATGCCATACCACAGGCGCGGGGTCAGGTCGGGGGCCACCTCGCGGATCAGGGCGTGCAATTGCCGGGCCAGGGCCTGCTCGGGTTCGGGCAGTTCCGTGATGCGGGCCAGGACCTCCGCGTCACCGTCGGCGGCGGAGCTGGCCTTGCGGGAGGCGCGCACCTCACGGGCACGGTCCTTCATGGCGGCGCGCTCCTCGGCGCTGAAGGCGTTGTCGTCCGGCTGGGCCTTACGGTCAGGTCTGGCAGGCATGCCGCACAGTAATGGACTGCGAAGAGGGGGTCGAGCTTACCGGGGTGGGAGGAGCAGCTTCCCCTCCAGCGGGGTGCTGAGAACGATGCTGGTGTCGCAGGTGAAGCCCATGTTGATCAGTTCGGTCAGCATGTTCTCCAGCGCGCCGACGTCGGGGACAGCGACTTTCAGGATGCAGGAGTTGTCCCCGGTGACGCTGTGGCATTCCAGCACGCCGTCGTGCCTGGTGGCCCAGCGGACCAGGGTGGGGTCGTTGCGTCCCGAATCCTGCACGCCGATGAAGGCGGTGATGGTGCGCCCGAGCGGCTTGCTGGCGACGCGGATGCCGTAGCCGAGGATCACGCCGGCGTCCTCAAGGCGGCGGACACGTTCGGTGACGGCGGGGGCGCTCAGGCCGACGCGGCGGCCGAGTTCGCGCATGCTCAGGCGGGAGTCCGTCTGGAGTTCCTGAAGAATGCGGTGGTCGAGGGGGTCGAGGTGGCCGCCGGACTGTCTCATCCCAGTCAGCTTAGCATTTGGAAGGTAGGGGGTGGCGTTTGCGAGCTTCGTGTGCGGCGAGCCCCGTGCACCTGACAGGCGACGCGCATTCCAATCCGGCCTGCACAGCGCGGAGAATAAAGGTGCACTCAATCAGAGTCTCACCCGTTCACGCCGCACCCCCGGAGGTTCCCTCATGCCGATTCACCCGCAGGCCACCCTTCGCAGCCAGATGATGCTGCCCCGCAACCACCGCGCCGACAAGTGGGCCAACGTGCCCGACGAGCAGTGGTACGACTGGAAATGGCAGCTGAAAAACCGCATCAACAGCGTCGCCGAACTTGAGGAAGTCCTCACTCTGACCGACAGTGAACGCAAGGGCGCCAGCGCGGAGGGCATCTTCCGCCTGGACATCACGCCGTACTTCGCCAGCCTCATGGACCGCGATGACCCCACCTGCCCCGTCAGGCGTCAGGTGATTCCCACCGAGGAAGAACTCCAGCCGTTCACGAGCATGATGGAAGACAGCCTGGCGGAGGACAAGCACAGTCCCGTTCCCGGTCTGGTGCACCGCTACCCGGACCGTGTGCTGATGCTCGTTACCACGCAGTGCGCCAGCTACTGCCGCTACTGCACCCGCAGCCGCATCGTGGGCGACCCCACCGAGACCTTCAACCCCGCCGAGTACGAGCAGCAGCTGAACTACCTGCGCAACACCCCCCAGGTGCGCGACGTGCTGCTGTCCGGCGGTGACCCCCTGACGCTGGCCCCGAAAGTCCTGGGCCGCCTGCTGGCCGAACTGCGCAAGATCGAGCACATCGAGATCATCCGCATCGGCACCCGCGTCCCCGTGTTCATGCCCATGCGCGTCACGCAGGAACTCTGCGACGTCCTTGCCGAGAACCACCCGGTGTGGATGAACATCCACGTCAACCACCCCAAGGAAATCACCCCGGAAGTCGCCGACGCCTGCGACCGCCTCACCCGCGCCGGCGTGCCCCTGGGCAACCAGAGCGTGCTGCTGCGCGGCGTGAACGACCACCCCGTCATCATGCAGAAACTCGTGCGCGAACTCGTCAAGATCCGCGTGCGTCCCTACTACATTTACCAGTGCGACCTCGTCCACGGTGCCGGGCACCTGCGTACCACCGTTAGCAAGGGCCTGGAAATCATGGAAAGCCTGCGCGGCCACACCAGCGGCTACTCGGTCCCCACCTACGTCGTGGACGCCCCCGGCGGCGGCGGCAAGATCCCCGTCGCGCCCAACTACGTCTTGTCGCACAGCCCCGAGAAGCTCATCCTGCGCAACTTCGAAGGCTACATCGCCGCGTACAGCGAACCCACCGACTACACCGGCCCCGACATGCTCGTCCCCCAGGACTGGCAGCGCAAGGAACCCGGCCAGAGCGGCATCTTCGGCCTGATGGAAGGCGAACGCATCAGCATTGAGCCCAAGGAATTCGCCGAATCCCGCCACCGCCCCGGCGCCACCCAGCACCGCCTGAACAGCCGAGAAGACAAATGGGCGGCCCACGGCATCGGCGCGCAGGCCACCGACACCGCCCCCGACGGCATGATCGAAACGCCCCAGCCCGTCCTGAGCGAACCCCAGACCATCAGCGGCGACTGAGTTCCGGCGGCGTCTCATCCAGAGCAGCCTGACGGTCCAGGCGCGCGATTCTGGACGGGGCGCCGCCCGCGAGGTGACTGGTGAGGTCACCTTCCGACCAGCCGAAGCTTCAATCCATCCAGGAGAATGCCACCATGACGACCCTTGCTAAACCCCGTCAGCCTGAACTGAAAACCGCCCTGCCCGGCCCGAAGACCGCTTCGATCATGGAGCGCGACAGCCAGCACCTCTCGACGTCTTACATGCGTCCGTATCCGTTCGTGCCGGATCACGGTGAGGGCGTGTGGCTGACGGACGTGGACGGCAACACCATGCTGGATTTCTTCGCGGGGATCGCGGTGAGCACGACCGGGCACGCGCATCCGCATGTGGTGCAGGCGGTGCAGGACCAGATCACGAAGTTCACGCACGTGTGCCTGACGGATTACCCGCAGGAGATCACGACCAGCCTCGCCGAGCGTCTGGTGAAGCACGTGGAGAAGCCGGGCGAGAAGTGGCGCGTGTTCTTCAGTAACAGCGGCGCTGAGGCGGTCGAGGCGGCCGTGAAACTGGCGCGCAATCACACGGGCCGTCAGCACATCATCTCGACGATGGGCAGCTTCCACGGGCGCACGTACGGCGCGATCACGCTGACGGGCAGCAAGACGAAGTACAAGCGAGGCTTCGGCCCGCTGCTGCCCGCCGTGTCACACGTGCCGTACCCGAATCCGTTCCGTCCGCCGCTGGGCAGCACGGCCGAGACGTGCGGTCAGGCGGTACTGGAGCACATCGAAAGCCTGTTCGTGGGCATCCTGCCCGCCGATGAGGTCGCGGCCATCATCGTGGAACCCATGCAGGGCGAGGGCGGGTACATCGTGCCCCCGGCGGACTTCCTGCCGGGCCTGCGGGCGCTGTGCGACAAGTACGGCATCATGCTGATCTTCGATGAGGTGCAGGCCGGGATGGGCCGCACTGGGAAGATGTTCAGCTTCCAGCATTTCGACGTGCAGCCGGACATCATCACGTCCGCCAAGGGCATCGCGTCGGGCATGCCGCTGGGGGCGCTGCTCGCCAAGGAGAGCGTCATGACGTGGCCGGTCGGGTCGCACGGCAGCACGTACGGCGGGAACCCCGTGGCGGCGGCGGCGGCGCACTCGACGCTGGACCTGCTGGAAGGCAAGGTGCAGCACCCGGGCTGCGGCGCGAACCTGATGGACAATGCCGCGCAGGTGGGCGAGTACATCATGGCGGAGCTGAAGAAAATGCAGGCCGAATTCCCGTTCCTGGGGGACGTACGCGGGCGCGGCCTGTTCATTGGTCTGGAGTTCGTGAAGCCGGACGGCAGCCCGGACGGGGCGCTGCGCGACCGCGCGAGCATGGCGATGTTCGAGCGTGGCCTGTTGAACCTCGACTGCGGTGAAGCGGTGATCCGCATCAGCCCGCCGCTGATCCTGACCCGCGAGGAGGCCGCGACGGGCCTGGAGATCATGCGCGAGACGCTGCGCACCCTGAAGTAAGGGGAGGCTCGTAGGGCGGGACGCCAGAGATCTCTGGCGTCCCGCTCTGCTCTCTTACGGATTGGTATCGTCTGTGCCTGACAGGCAGCCGACAAGAGAAAGGGGAGGCCAGACTGGGCCTCCCTCTCTCATGCTGTGCGGTTGGATTACAGGCGCTTCATGATGGCCTGGAGGCTGGCGCTGTCGGCCCAGGCCATGCCCTTCTCGACGTACATGCGGGCGGTGGTCTTGTCACCGCGCTGCAGCGCGAGGTAGGCGAGTTTGGCGGCGCTCAGGGAGGCCCACTGCTTTTCCTGGTCGGTCAGGTCGCCCAGGCGGGTCCAGGCGTTGTACGCGTTGATCCACCACTGGGTCTTGGTGTACAGCTGCGCCAGGTAGGCGTTGTAGTCGCGGTTGCCGGCTTCCATGCTGGCGGCGTAGTACGCGTGGTCCACGGCGGCCTTCCAGAGCGTGCGGTCGTAGAAGGGCACGGGGTAGGCCACGTCAGCCTGCACGGCGTATTCCTGAGCTTTCGCGAAGTTCTCGCTGGGGCTCATCATTGCCGGGGCGTTGGTGGGGGCCGCGACGGTGGTGGTCGTCGTGGTCGTCTCGGTGGTGGTCGTGGAGGTGTCCTGCGCAGCGGCCAGGCCGGTGAGCGCGAACGCGGTCAGCATGAGAATCTTCTTCATAACAGTTCGCATCTTAGGCTCTACCCTGAGGCTCGTCCACGCCACGATCAGCACCGTAAAGGGTGTGTAAAGGAGCCTAATCCAACATGAGAAATACCCACGCTTTGACTGCGGTCTTCCTGATGACATTGACCACTTTTCCCGCTGCTGGCGCTCAGAGCGCCCCCTCACCTGCCCCTCAGTTCGCCGCGCCGAAGGTGGACGTGTTCAAGGAACTGCGCGTCATTTCCGGCGTGACCATCTCCCCGAACGGGGATCTCACGTTCGTGGGGTCCGACGCGAAAATTCACCGGACCGACGCGAGCGGCAGCGAGAAGTGGAACTACACGGTCGGTGACATCGGCCGCGCCTACCCCATCATCACGCCGCAGGGCGTGACGATCGCCGCCTCCTACGACGACACCGTGTACGCCCTGGACCCCGCCGGGAAGCTCCTGTGGAAGCAGAAGCTGGACGGGGACATCTACGCTACGCCCGCCCTGCGCGTGGACGGCAGCGTGATCGTCGCCACCGCCGGGGGCAGCGTGCACGCCCTGAGCAGCGCCGGGAAGACCCTATGGACCTTCAAGGTCGGCTCGCCCGTGTTCAGCAGCCCCGCCATCGGCCCGGACGGCACCATCTACTTCGGCGCGCAGAACAACCTCATGCACGCCCTGACCCCCGACGGGAAACTCAAGTGGACGTACGCGGCGGGCTCACTGGTGTTCAGCTCCCCAGCGGTCGGCCCGGACGGCAGCGTGTACTTCGGCAGCAGTGACCGCCGCATTCACGCCGTCACGCCGGACGGCAAGCCCAAATGGACGCTCCTGACCGGCCTGTTCGTGAATGCCAGTCCCATCATCACGAGTGGCGGGCTGGTCGTGGTGGGCAGCTACGACGGCAGCGTATACGCCGTGAACACCACGGGCGAGGCCGAATGGACGTACCGCGCGGGCGCCGGCATTGCTGGGAGCGCCGCGGAACTCAGTGACGGTACGGTGCTCGTGCCGGACCTCAGCGGCACGGTGCACGCCATCGGGAAGGCGGGGCAGTCCCTGTGGCAGCTGAAGACCGGGAAGAAGATCGATACCGGCCTGAGCGTCAGCGATCAGGGCAGCGCGTACTTCGTGACGGACGGCGGCGGCCTGAACATCCTCCTCAAGGGACGCCCCCTGGCCGTGGGGCCCTGGACGAGCTTCCACGGCGCGCCCAACCCCGTGGGGCGCGTCCCCACGCCCGTGGAACTTCAGGCGCAGACGCAGGCCCGCCGCGCCGCCGCGAGTGCGGTCATCGCAGCCCTGAAACCCAGCACGCCCGCCTCAACTGCGCCGGCGCAGCCGGCCCGGCCGCCCGTCACCACGCAACCGGCCCAGCCGACCCGCCCGGCGCAGCCCAGTCAACCCGCACAGCCCACCCAGCCGACTCAACCGGCCCAGCCCAGTCAGCCCGCTCAACCCAGTCAGGCCGCGCAGCCGGTCACGCCGGCGCTGACGCCCGCCCAGTACGCGGCGGCGGCCGCGCAGAAGGCCCGCGTGGCCGACGGGCAGCTGTACCTCCCGCTGACCGAGGCGGCCGCCGCCCTGGGCCTGAACGTTCAGAACGTCACCGTGAGAACCGCGACGCTCCGCGTGCAGGGGCAGCTCGTGCCGGTCACGGTGCGCGCCTTCGACCGCGCGGCGTTCGTGCCGCTCGCGGCCCTGACGGACCTACCGGGCGCGCAGGCCAGCCTGACCCGCACGCCCAGCCGCGGCGTGACCGTGACCCTGAACGGCCGCTCCACACTGTTCCCGGTGAACGTGGCGCGCCTGCTGAGCCTGGAGTCTGCGCTGGAGTTCGCCCGCAGCGACCGCTGAGCCAGGGCTGAAGTGCAGGGGATTCGCCCGCTGCCGCCAAGCGGCGTGCGGGTCCCCTGCGGTGCCGGTGGTGGCTCCGTGGAAGGGCCGGGCAGAGGGAGTGGTCGCTGTTAGCCCAGACGGCCGCTGGTGATGGCCGACATGAAAAAAACCCGCCGATTGTCGGCGGGTTTCCTGTGGTGGAGTCGAGGGGGATCGAACCCCTGACCTCGTCATTGCGAACGACGCGCTCTCCCAGCTGAGCTACGACCCCATGAGGCGAGAGGGAATCTAGCACGCGCCAGACGGGCGTGCAAGGGGGCCGCTGCGTGCGCGGGTGGTCAGGTGGCATGGACACGGTCACCTTACGGCCGGGCGTGAAGGTTTACACTCGCCAACATGAGTGCGCCCGCCACGCCCGCCCCCGCAGACACGCAGCAAGACCGCTTCAGTTACAAGTTCGGCCAGGAAGGCATCACCTTCGACGACGTGCTGCTCCAGCCCCGCCACTCGCAGGTGCTGCCGCACGAGGTGGACCTGGGCGCGCAGCTCACCCGCCGCGTCCGCCTGAACATTCCCTTCGTGTCCGCCGCGATGGACACCGTCACCGAGACGAACATGGCCGTCGCCATGGCCCGCGAGGGCGGCATCGGCGTGATCCACAAGAACATGGCCATCGACGCGCAGGCCGAGATGGTCCGCAAGGTCAAGCGCAGCGAGAGCGGCATGATCGTCGACCCGATCACCCTCCCGCCGCACGCCACCGTCGGCGAGGCCGACCGCATGATGGGCGAGTACCGCATCAGCGGCGTGCCCATCACCGACCCGCAGGGCAAACTGCTGGGCATCATCACCAACCGCGACATGCGCTTCGTGGACGACCTGAGCACCCCCGTGCGCGACGTCATGACCAGCCGCGACCTCGTGACCGTCCCGGTGGGCACCACGCTGGAGGAAGCGCAGGAGATCTTCAAACGCCACCGCATCGAGAAGCTGCTGGTCGTCGAGGGTGACCTGCTGCGCGGCCTGATCACCATCAAGGACCTCACCAAGCGCGTCAAGTACCCCCGCGCCGCGAAGGACAGCATGGGCCGCCTGCGGGTCGCTGCCGCGATCGGCGTGGGCGCCGACCTGATGGACCGTGCGGGCGCGCTGGTGCAGGCGGGCGCAGACGTACTCGTGCTGGACAGCGCGCACGGGCACAGCCAGGGCATCCTGACCGCCCTGAGCCGCGTCAAGGAAACCTTCGACGTGGACGTCATCGCCGGGAACGTCGCCACCCGCGCCGGGGCGCGCGACCTGATCCTCGCGGGGGCGGACGCCGTGAAGGTCGGCATCGGGCCGGGCAGCATCTGCACCACCCGCGTCGTGACCGGCGTGGGCGTCCCCCAGATCACCGCGATCTTCGAGGCCAGCAGCGCTGCGCTGGAAGCCGGGATTCCCATCATCGCGGACGGCGGCATCAAGCAGACCGGCGACGTGCCCAAGGCCATCGCGGCGGGCGCGAGCGTCGTCATGATGGGCAGCATGCTCGCCGGTACCGACGAGGCCCCCGGCGAGAGCATCCTGCGCGACGGCCGCCGCTACAAGAGCTACCGCGGCATGGGGTCCCTGGGCGCCATGGACCAGGGCAGCGCCGACCGCTACTTCCAGAGCGGCAGCCGCAAGTTCGTCCCCGAAGGCATCGAGGGCATCGTGGCGTACAAGGGCACCGCCGGGGAGGTCATCTACCAGTTCGTGGGCGGCCTGCGCTCCTCCATGGGCTACTGCGGTGCGCCCGACCTGGGTACGCTGCGCGACACGGCGCAGTTCGTGCGCATCACCGGCGCCAGCCTGGTCGAGAGTCACCCGCACGGCGTGACGATCACCAAGGAAGCGCCCAATTACGGCGGGCGCTGATCGGCAGCAGTAACCCGTGAGTACCTCTGTCAACGAGTTGGAGCAATTGATCTGCCAGGAATGGCACGGTCAATTGCTCCAGCAAACGGGTAATCCGGCAGTGCTGAACAGAGTGACATTGGATTTTCTGGAGCGTGTGGGGCTCCCTGAAAAGGCAACCGATGGAGCGATGTTCAACATGGCTTTCCTGCCAGCTGATCAGTTTCAGAGTGTGGTGGACGCTGTAGATCGTGGCACGGTGATCGGCACTGTTGATCACGAACACCCGCTGGTGGTTCGTGAAAGCGACGGCTTCGTCTTCATAGCTGAGAAGTCGCCATGGTTTTTCCTCAACTCCTCACTCACGGCGCTTCTTGGTTGTGTGGCGATGTATCATCGTGAATTCATCCTCAATCCTGAAGACGCTGGTGAACCCGACGGTGGGGATGACGCTGATGGCATTGGAACTCCAGTAACCCGAGCCAGAGCACAACGGCTGCGCGAGAGACTGGAGCACTTGGATGCCGACGCTCTGAACCCCGCTCTGGGCGATGCGGATGGAGTGACCTACTGGGGCTTCATCGTGGAGGAGATAGAAGCGGGAATTATCTGAACCTCGTCCCAGCTGACAGACTGTCATCATGTCCGGGGCGTAAGGTGGACGGTATGAAGCGCCTGCTCACCGCCCCCCGCGAACCCGTGAACGCCCTGACCCACTGGGGCGGCGCGCTCGCCGCGCTAATCGTGCTGGGGCCGCTGCTGAGCTGGGCGCACTCACGCGGGCTGGTGCTGTGGCCGTTCGTGGTGTTCAGCGTCAGCATGGTCGCCCTGTACGCCGCCAGCGCCAGCTACCACTCCTTCCGCCCCACCGAGCGGGGGCTGCTGTGGCTGCGCAAACTCGACCACGCGGGCATCTTCCTGCTCATCGCAGGCAGCTACACGCCCATCGCGTACTACGGTCTGGACGGCGTGTGGCGCGACGCCGTGCTGTGGCTGGTGTGGGGCATCGCCCTGAGCGGGATCGTCCTGAAGCTCGTCACCATGCGCCTGCCCCGCTGGATCAGCACCGCGCTGTACCTGGGGATGGGCTGGCTGGCCGTGCTGTTCATGCCGAAATTCATCCATACCCTCAGCCCCGGCGCGCTGTTCTGGCTCGCGGCGGGCGGCGTGCTGTACTCCATCGGGGCCGTCATCTACGGCACGAAACGCTGGAATCCGCGCCCAGGTGTGTTCGGCTTCCACGAGATCTGGCACCTGTTCGTGCTGGGCGGCACCGGCGCGCACGTCGCCATGATGTTCCACCTGCGCTGAGGGCACAGCAGACGGGGCCGGAGGTGCACCTTGCTCCCTCCGGCCCCAGTCCTTGTCCCGGGTGCTTACACGAAGTTCAGGACCCAGTTGCGCACGCTGCTGATCAGACCGTTGATCTGCCCGCCGAACAGGTAGATGAACACCATGACGATCACGAAGCTGAACGGCTGCGCCTCGAACTGCGCGAGGCTGCGGCCCAGCGAGGGGAACAGCGCGCCCAGGATGCGGCTGCCGTCCAGCAGCGGAATCGGGATCAGGTTGAACACGGCCAGCACCACGTTGATGCTCAGAACCGTCATCAGGATCGTGGCGGCCAGCGCGGACGCCGCGGCGAACTTCAGCAGCAGCACGCACACCAGCGCGATCAGGAGGTTGCTGATCGGGCCTGCGGCCGCCGTCCACATGGTGCCCCAGCGGCCCAGGTTGTTCGGGTTGATGGGTACAGGGCGTGCGAAGCCGAAACCCACCAGCAGCAGCAGCAGCGTCCCGAACGGATCAAGGTGCTTGATGGGGTTCAGCGTGACCCGCCCGTAGCGGCGCGGCGTGGGATCACCCAGCCGGTCCGCGGTCCAGGCGTGCGCGAACTCATGGAAGGCGAGCGACAGCACCAGCGCCGCCGCGATGATCACGAACGCCAGCGGATCGCTGGACAGCAGAGACAGGAGGCCCATAGTTGCATCATTCTAGGGCCTGGGGTGCGGGTCTTTCGTCGCCAGGAATGCCTTCAGCGCAGCCCGCTCAGCGTCAGGGCTGCGGACCTGCCCGGCCCGGCGCAGCGCGGCGAGGTGAGCCAGCGCCTCGCCCACCCCCCGGCCCGGTGGCACCCCCAGCGCCAGCACGTCCCGCCCGGTCAGCGGCGGGTACGCGTCCGGGCGCAGCAGGGCCCGCAGTTCCCGTTCCGGCGTGCCCTCCGGGAAGTGCGTGTCAGAGAGGGCGCGCTCCAGCAGTGCCGCCGGGCGGTCCCCCAGGCTCAGCCGGGCCGCGAGATCATCCGGATCAGGAGCGGCGTGCAGCAGCGCCGCCGCGTACGCCGTGAAGGGCACGTCCGCGCCCGCATCGCGCCGGGCGTCCAGGGCGTCCAGGACCGCTGTGGCCGGGAGCAGGGCCCCCGCACCCCAGTCCCGCAGCACGCCCGCCGCGTGGCCCGGCCGGGGCTCATGCAGCAGCAGGCGCAGTTCTGCCCACAGGCGCGGCGTCCGCCCAGCCATGCGCAGTGCGTCCGGCACCTGCGCCAGCAATTCCGGGTGCGCGCTCAGGTTCAGCCGCGCCGCCAGCCGCGCGCCGCGCACCAGCCGACTGGCGTCCTCGTGGAACGAAGCGGCGTGCAGGGGCCGCAGCACCCGCGCGTGCAGGTCGTCCAGGCCACCCACCTCATCCAGCAGCGTCCGCGCCCCGGTGGGGGAGAGGTGCAGCGCCAGCGCGTTCAGCGCAAAATCCCGCCGCCACAGATCATCCGCCAGCGTGCCCGGCAGCGGCACGGGGTTCCCGCCCGGTACCGGGTACGACTCGCGCCGCGCCCGCACCAGATCCACGGCCCGCCCATCTGGAAGAGTGACCGTCGCGTTCCCGAACGCCGGGTGAAACACGAACGGCAGGCCCGTCCCGGCGGCCAGGGCCTCCACGTCCGCAGCCGGGATCACCACGTCCAGATCCAGCGGCGTCTCGCCCAGCAGCGCGTCCCGCACCGCGCCCCCTACCAGCGCCACTCCGCCCACGCCCGCCCGGGAGGCCAGGGTCAGCAGCCACGCCCGGTCATCGGCCCGCAGGTTCGCCCACACGACCTCCGCAGGTGGTGTAGGCAGACTCATCTCGCGTCCGCCGGGCCAGCGTGCATCGCCTGGCCCGTATGGACAGAAGCGGCGCACGAGCAGCAAGCCCAGCCCGTGTCACGACCTGGAAGCGACCACCCACTGCTCTCCCAGGGCCGCCACGCCGCAGGTGGACACCAGCTCACTGGCCGGTGCGGACCGTGAACGACGACGCGTCCAGCGTCACCTTCACGTCCCGCGCCTCACCGCCCCGCACCACCCGCAGCGTCACGGCATCCCCCTCCTTCTTGTCAATCAGGGCCGCCTGCAGGTCCTCCAGCGCGTCCACAGGCTCGCCGTCCGCGCGGGTGATCACGTCTCCGCCCAACAGGATCAGCCCACCCCGGAACTGCTGCCGCTCGGTGCCCGCCCGCAGGCCCGCCCGCGCCGCCGGGGTGCCCGGCAGGACCTGCCCCACCACCAGCCCCTGATCCGGCAGGCCCAGCTGCCGCTTCCCGGCACTGGACAGCACGCTCAGGCCCACCGGCAGCAGACCCTGGCGGCTCTGCACCGCCAGCCCACCCCGGACGCCGATGTCCGGCGCGTTCACCGTGCCGCCCTGCGCGACCTGCAGGCGGGTCAGGAGGTTCTTCGCCGTGTTGATCGGAATGGCAAAGCCCACCCCGGCGCTCTGACCCACGCCACTGCTCTGCCCACTGGGCGAATAGATCTGCGTATTGATGCCGATCACCCGCCCGCCACTGTCCAGCAGCGGGCCGCCACTGTTGCCCGGGTTGATCGCCGCGTCCGTCTGGATGGCCTTCTGCGTGATCCCCTGCCCGCTCGTGCCGCCGAACCCGATCGGAATCTGCCGGGCCGTGCTGCTCACGATGCCCTCCGTCACACTGAAATCCAGACCGAACGGCGCGCCCATCGCGATCGCCTTCTGCCCCACCTTCAACGAGGCGCTGTCCCCCAGCGGAATCGGACGGATCAGGTCCTTCTTCAGGCTGGGCGCACGGATCAGCGCCAGATCGTACTGCGGCGCGAGCCCCACCACCTCCGCAGACACGCTGGCCTCCTGCCCCATCAGGCGCACCGTGATCTTCTGCGCCGGACCACTCCCACCCTCACCCGCCACCACGTGATAGTTCGTCAGGATGTCCCCCGCGTCATTCACGAAAAAGCCGCTGCCCACGCCGCGCTGCACCTCCTCCTGACCCCCGCCGAACATCATCGCGAACGGATCCTGCGGCACGACTTCCTCGGTACTGATGAACACCAACCCCGGCTCGAACCGACTCACGACATCAATCGTATTCTGCTCATTCTGAAGCCGCGCGCCCGGCTCGCTCAGCGGCACGTTCGCCGCCGCCGGGGCCGCCTGCTGTGCCGAACCCAGCGGCACCTGATCCCGTAATAGCGTCGCGCCCAGCCCCAGACCCAGCAGCACCAGCAGCACACCCACACCCTTGCCCTTCATGAGAGGCATTATCCGCCAGAGCGCGCATGCCGGATAGGCCGCACCTGTGCTCTGCTTCATGCATGACCCTCCACGACGCCACGCAGGACCTCCGCACGCACCTGGGCGACTTCCTGGACAGAGGCCGCCAGGACGGCGTGTTCCACATCCAGCCCGGCGGCCCCGGCAGCGTCCCCACCCTGACCGACCTGGACCTCCCCGAACTGCACCTGGACCTGCTCCCCGACCCGCCCAGCGACACGCAGCGCGCCACCCTGACCCACCTCGGCTACCAGCCGCACAACGAGCGCACCTGGACGCACCCGGGCGGCTGGCGCCTCGTCATCACCGACCACGGCAGCGGCTGGCGCGCCGAACAGGCCGCGCTGCGCGACCTGCTCCTGCACGACGCCCAGGTCGCCTCCACCTACCGCGCCGCCTACCTGAAGGGCGGCCGCGCGCACGCCGACCACACCCTGCGCCCCGACGCCCTCGCCCACCACGCCCAGGTGGTCGGCCTGAACCCCGCCCGGCACGTCGCCCAGCTGCTCGCCCCCCTCGACGCGCCCTGGATGTTCGCCGCCGGAATCGCCCTCGACCTGCACCTCGGCCACGTCGCCCGCCCCCACGATGACCTCGACGTCATCCTCCCCAGGGACGCGCAGGCGCACATCCCGCAACTGCTCAGCGGCTGGCGGCTCGACACGCCCCTGGACGGCACATACCAGCCCTACACCAACCCACTCAACCCACCGAACCACCAGATTCACGCCCGCCACCCCACCCTGCCTGGCGTCCTGATGCTCGACCTGCTCCTGACCGACCTCAGCAGCGGGACCTGGCACTACCGCCGCGACCCCCGCATCACCCTGCCCCTCCACCACGCCCGGCGCGTCACCCCCGAAGGCCTCCCGTACCTCACGCCCGAAGCGGTCCTACTCTTCAAAGCCAGCACCGCCGGACGTGACCCACGCGGCAAAGACGAACAGGACTTCCAGCGCGTGCACCCTGCCCTGACCCCGGAAGCCCGCGCGTGGCTGCACGAAGCACTCAACGTCACGAACCCAGGACACCCCTGGCTGAACGACCTGAACTGAAAAACCGCCCCCGAAGGGGCGGTCAACGGCTCAAGAAGGATCAATTCAGCGTCTGGTTGGTGTTGACTGCGCCCTTGGTGTTTGCCGCGGGGGCATTCCAGGTGAAGTCGCTGTACTTGTTGCCCGTACCAGAGAGTTGGAGCGACTGCCCGGTCGGCGTGGTGCCCAGCTGCGAAACGCCGACGTCCGTGCTGGTCACGCCATTCGCACAGCCGCCCACGCCTGCAAACGCGCCCTCGTAGCTCAGGAACTGGATTAGCTGGGTGCCGCTACACAGCGCCATACCGTCCGGCGCTCCGTTCTGGAACGCGCCACCAGTTGTGGTCGGGTAGCTGAACAGGTACGTGGTGTAACCGTTATTCAGCGCCGTGGTCGTCACAATGTTGCCCGCGAAAGTATCGGTGCGGTACACAGCACCGCCGGTCCCGTTGTACAGGACTAGACTCAGGTTGCTGACATTCACTCCGCTGGGCACGATCACTTCGACGTACTCATCCCCGGTGTCATTCGCCGCGTTGCTGTCGTAACTGAATTCATTGATCCAGGGTGTGCCGGCCACTGGAGCGCTGCTGACCGTCACGTCGAAGGTGGTGGTCGCATCGCTGACGCCGGTGCCGGTGCCGCGCACCGTGACGGTGTACGTGCCGGCTGTGGCGTTCGTCGCGTCCACCGTCAGGGTACCGCTGGTGCCGGTATCAGGCTGCGTGGTCACAGTTACGCTGGGGGCGGTGCCAGTGCCGGTCACGTTGTCCACGGCCAGGGCGACGGCCCCGGTGTAGTTGGTGCGGTTCACGGTGACGGTGGCCGTGCCGGACTGTCCGGCGGTGACGGTGCTGTTCTGAGCGCTCAGGCTGATGCTGGTGGTCTGCGCGGGGGGCGTGATGGGCGTCTGCGCGGTCAGGTTCAGGCCGAGCAGGATGGGGTCGTGGTCGCTGCTGCGGAAAGGATCTGCCGAGTAGAAGCTGCTGACCTGACCAGTGGTCTTGAATTCCTTGTTGTAGTCCAGCACGGTGGGTTCATCGCTGTTGATGTGCCACTTGGTGTGCCCGGCGACCTGGCCGATCATGCTGCTCGTGGCGGTCGCCTGGTCCAGGCTGCCCCACTGGCCGTCGAACTGGTACGAGTACACGTTCTTGTCGAACACGTTCGCGTAGCCGCCGCTGGCGAGAATGGTCAGAGGTTCTTCGCTGGCGTAGGCGTTGTAGTCGCCCATCAGCACGCGGTCGTCTTCTGTGACGCCGGTGGGGTTAGTGCCGAGCCAGCTGACAATGGCGCTGGCGGCGTTACGGCGGGCAATGTAGCCGTTGCCCTGCCCGTCGCCGGTATCAGCGTCGTTAAAGGCGCTGCAGGCGCTGCCCTTGCTCTTGAGGTGCATCATGACGGCCGTGAAGCGCCCGCCGTTCGCTTTGCTCTGGAAGGTCTGTGCCCAGGTGGGGCGGTTGCAGGTGTCGCCGTACGTGGCATTCACGCTGTTGTCCAGAATGGCGAGGGTGCCGACCGGGTCCACGCTGGCGGGCTTGTAAATCATGGCGACGCTGATGACATCCGTGCCTATCTTCTTGCCGGGGTTGATGTAGGCGTACGTGCCTGCACCCGCCTCGACATTCAGGGCGTTCACGAGATTCGCAATGGAGCTGTTCGAGCCCTTGTCGAAGTCGTTCTGCATTTCCAGGATGCCCAGCACGTCGGGGTTCAGGCCCGTGATGGCCTTCACGATCTTGGTCTGCTGCCGGATGAATTCGAAACAGTCGTTTGCGCCGCGGGAGTTGGCGCTGTCCGTTCCGTTGGGCGTGCAGCCCTCGTTGGTGGTCACGAGCGTCGTGAAGTAGTTCAGGACGTTCATCGAGCCTACGCGGGTGGTGCCCCCCACGCTTTCGGGCGTGCTCAGGCGGGGGTTGGCGTCGGTGATCTGCACGTTCGCCTGGGTGGACTGGATGCGGTACGCGTCTGCCGCGCCGCCTGAGGTGGAGCCAGTGGTGCTGGTGCCGTCATTCCCGAAGGTGAGGATGCCGGTGGCAGTCACCTGATCCCCGCCGCGCAGGGTGTTCGCGGCGCTCAGGGGCTGGCCGCCGCGCGCGAAGATTTCCGGGTCGGGGTTCTGCGCTCTGCTGCCGTCATCAATGCGGATGTAGCGGTCCTTGGCAGCCACCTGGTACGCGGCGTTCGCGGTGGTGTCCGGGGTGTTCAGCTGCGTGAAGTTCAGGATTCGGTCGTCGGCAATGTCGAAGCTGGCGTAGCGGCCCAGCGGGAAGTTGTTCGTGACCTTGCCGGACACGGTCACGCGCATACCCTCATGACGTTCGCGCTGCGCGACCGGCAGGGGCAGCGTCAGCGTCTGTGCTTCGGGCAGAGGTACGTTCGTCGCAACCGAGACAACACCGCCTGCACTGGTCGGGGCCAGCTGCGTGGCTTTAACGTACTCGGACACCACGCCGGTCACGCGGACGCGCTGCCCGAGTGTTACGGCAGGGCAATTTCCGCTGGCCGTACCGCAGTACACGAAGATGCCGTCACTGCTGGCGGCGTCCGCGTCGCGGTCAATGCCTTCTTCCTGAATCCAGAAGCCGTTGAGGTTCGTGCCCGTGTTGACGGACGTCACGATGCCCTCGACGGTGCGGGTGCTGCCTGCTACGGGCGAGGCGGCGTCCCCACTGGGCGTGCTGCCCTGCAATGTGGCAATGTTGTCCAGCGCCACGGTGCCTGGGTTGTCCGCCACGGCGAACACCAGGCTGAAGCGGAAGGGGTCGTCGTCGCCCACGTCGCTGCCCTTCAACTTGATGCTCACGGCGAAGTCCACGTCTACCGTGCCGCCTGCCGCCAGCGGGGCGGTCTGCCAGCCCTGGTGGCTGATGCCCGGCGCCTCGGTCGAGGCGGGCAGCGTCAGGCCCAGCGCGCCAGTGTCCAGATTGGATAGGAAAGGAGTCGAGGTTGGGTTCTCCGTAATCACGGACGCCTGAGTGGTGGGGTCAGTGGTCTGGTAGTGGGCGCGTTCCAGGCGGATTCCTGCGGGGCTGATCGGCTGCCCCGTTCGCGTGACCACGTTCAGGAAGGGCGTCTCGCCGTCTGTGGCGTACGCGCCGCTCGTGTCGACGGGCACGAAGGTCGGCACGTTGATGGCCGTGGTCGTGTTGTTTGTGACCGTGAACGTCGCCACGAGGTGCAGTACGCCGTTCTGCATGTCGGCCACGCTGCTTGCCGACTTCGACTTGAACGTCAGGCCGTTCACTTCGCCTGCCTGTGCGCTCAGGCCTGCGCGGGTCACGCTGCTGGTCATGGCCTGCGCATTGCGGCCCACGCCGTTCATGTTCAGGGTGAACACGCCGGCGCTCTGAATGGGTTTGACGGGCTTGGGGGTCGCGACTGGGGTGTTCGCGGAGGGGGCGCCGCAGGCCGTCAGGGCCAGCAGGGCGGTCAGCAGTGTTGCGGACAGTCGTTTCGTCACAGGTGCATCTCCAGAGGGGGAGGTGGGTACGCCGGTCCCGCAGGTGCAGGTGTGGCGCGGCGAGGGGGTGGTCTCCTGTATGGGCGGCGGGTGAGGCTTGAAAGGCACCTGGGTTCACTTCAGGGCTGGTTGTGGGCCTGCATGCCGGGGTACGGGATTCGTTGGGGGCACTGGTTCAGACGTCTACAGCGGCACCTCGGCTGCTCAGCGGCTGTTGCTTCCTGGGTTGAAGAGGCTGCCGGGACCGATGGGGACGGACTGGATCAGCGTGACCTGGGCCCACTTGCCCAGAGGCTGGAGCTGGGGTTTGACGTAGGTGGGGCGTAATGGGGTGGGGGTAGTGTTCATTGCGTCTCCTGTGTCTAGACACCTGCTGGCAGGCTGGGCTGCCGAGGTGATGAAGAAGTTGTAAAAGCCTGATGAATATAGAGTGATTCTGCGCAGGAAATGTGTGGGCGCGGTCAGCTGTACGGCCGGTCGGTAGGGGTGCAGTTCACCCGTTACTCTGACGTTCATGTGGATCAAAGCAGCAGAGGTGCTGGAGACAGACCTGGGCGACGAGATTGTCCTGATGCACCCCGGAACAAGTGAGATGTTCAGTCTCAACAGCGCGGGCCGCATCATCTGGACCCGGCTGCCCGCCCCGGAGGCGCAGCTTGTTCAGGCACTCATGACGCAGTTCGAGATTGACGAGGCCACCGCCACCCAGGACGTGCGCGCCCTGCTGGAGGACCTGAAGGACCGGGCGCTCGTCCACCATGAGCCCTGAAGCGGTGGGAGATGGACCGGCAGAACGGACCGAGCCGGCTGAGACGCCCCAGCGTCCGGCGGACTCCTGGTCGAGCCTTGGGGCGGAGGTTGTGCCGCACCACGGCTTCCCCGCCAGGACGCTGGACGCTCTGCAGTGGGACTGGCAGACGGAGCGGCCGGTCCGGACGGACTCTTTTCCTGATTCGGGACAGGTCATTCATCTGCACGCCGCGGCCCTGCCGGACCGGCCGGCCCAGCGGTCCTCGCAGGTCATGACCGTCATGGATTCGCCCGTCACGGTAGAGGT
Organism: Deinococcus radiotolerans; assembly: GCF_014647435.1. NCBI lineage: Bacteria > Thermotogati > Deinococcota > Deinococci > Deinococcales > Deinococcaceae > Deinococcus > Deinococcus radiotolerans. The sequence continues at coordinate 156,825 of NZ_BMPE01000006.1, forward strand.
TTCCGGCGATGATCTCTGGCTGGACGACACACTGCATGTGGCTATCAGGGACGGCCACGCGCACATCACCCTGTCGGGTGAGGCCTCTGCGGTGGTGTGGGCGGTTGCCATGACCGAAGCGCACCGTGCGGCGGGCTGGCTGCCCCTTCACGCTGCCCTGATCAGTGACGGCCAAGCAGCCGTAGCCGTGCTGGGGGAGAGCGGTGCGGGCAAGAGTACCGCCTGCCTGCGCCTGCGCGCCCTGGGCTATCAGGTCGTGGCAGAGGACCGGGCGTGGCTGGCTCCGGACGGTACCGTCACGGGCCTGGACCGCGGCCTGCGGGCCTTCGAGGACAGCCTGCGGCGCTTTGCTCCTCAGTGGACCGAATCGGCTCACACCCTGCCGCGAGACGCGAAGGGCAAGGTGATCCTGCCACTGATTCAGCCCGGGTTCCGGTCTCTGCGTGGCGTCCGTGTCCTCGGCGACGGGATCCTGCCGCCCCCCGCGGCGCGCGTGCCGCTCACGTGGAGCGCTACGGGCCTTCCGTTGACCCGCGCGGCCCGTCAGGCGGCGGCGCCCCTCGTGCAATACCTGATTCGGGATCTGCCGTGGCAGGCCGTCACGCGCGAGTCCCTGCGGACCAGCCTGACGGAATTACAACTCAACCCCGTGAATACATAGGAGTGACAGGGCGTCAGCGGTCCTGCGTCACTCCCGGCGCTTTGTTGGCCTGCGCCAGCGTCAGGGTTCACTGAATTCCAGGAGGGGCCGGAACACGGCGCGGTTGCGGGGTTCATGGTAGGTGTCCATCGGCCCCAGGTGGTCTTCCACCCAGGCGTGACTCAGGAGGGCGCCGCCGTGCCGGGCCACGCCGCTCACGAAGCGGACCGGGTGACCCGCGCGGCGCAGGGCGCGGTAACTGGCGTACGCGCGGGGCACGCAGATGCCCTCGCGACCCTGCCGGGGGTGAGTGAGTTTCGTCACGTGCCGGGTCACGGTCAGCAGCCGGTCCAGGACATCAGGCGTGACTGGCCGCCGCGTGGCGGGACCGGGGCAGCGGGCGAGGTGCGCGCGGGGGTCACCGCCGCGCCGGACGGCCCACGCGGCCCACGCGACGTCCAGGGCGGCGCCGGGCAGGGCGGGCAGCAGCGTGGCGACCCGCTGCGCGCGCTCCTGCCAGGTGCGCCGGGTGCGTCCCCCGTCGCCCCGCAGGGCCCGCAGAAGAACAGGTTGCGTGCGCGCCGGGTCGAGTGTGAGCGCCCGGCGAGCTGGGTCGCACAGGCCCTGGAAGGCCGTCCAGGTGTGCGTCAGGCCCAGATGACGGGCGTGCTCCGCGAGAGCCGTGGGCGTGACGTGCCGCCCGAGACGCTCCAAGTCCAGGTAGTCGGCTGCTTTCAGCGCGCCGTGGTCGCCGCCCCAGGCGCGGTTGGCGACCAGGGCCAGCAGGATCTCGTCGCGGGGGTCGGGCCTCAGGATTCGCAGGCCCTCCCAGTCGGTGGGGCGGGCGCGCTGCCACAGGCCGGTCGTCAGGGCCGCCGCGCGTGCCGCGCTGACGTACAGGGCGGGCACGATCCAGCGGTGCACGTCCAGGCGGACGAGGAGGTCCGGTGCGAACAGGTGGGTGCTCTCGTGCAGCCACAGGCGGTGGTCGGGGGCGTCCTCCAGCCGGTCGCTCTGCCAGCCCAGCTGCCGGGCGACCTGCACGGCGCGCCGCACGGTGGGCGCGTCGGGCGGGATGAGCAGGTCCACGTCGCCGTAGTACCGTTCACCGGGGGTGCCGTACTCGAATTCACTCAGGGCGAAGCCCTTGATCAGCAGGGCGGGGATGCCCGCTTCGGCCCAGGCGGCCAGCAGGGGCCGCAGGGCGTGGCGGGTCCGGGCGTGCCGCACGGCCAGCTGCCGGGCGTCGGCGGTCAGCTCGGGCCGCGCCGGGTGCGTCTGGGGCATGCGGGCGCGCAGGGCGCCGCCCAGGCCCGCCTGCCGCGCGGCGTGCAGCTGCGCTGGCGTCAGCTGGTCAGCCGGGGCAGTCAGTGCGCCCTGGACGGCCTCACATGGATCGGCAGGCGTGCTCATCTGGCGCGCAGACTAGTGCAGCGTGACGGGCGTGTGAAGGTCAGGGGTCACGCCTGGGCGTGGGGGCTGGCTTCGCGCTCGTCGAGCTCGGCGATCTCCTCGGGGCTCAGCTGGTAGCGTTCGTTGCACCAGTGGCAGACGATCTCTTGGCCGCCGGACTCGATCATGTCCTGCCGTTCGTGCGCCGTGAAGAACTTCAGGCTGTCCGCCGCGCGCTCCCTGGAGCAGCGGCACTCGAACCGGGCGGGTTGGGCGTCCGGGGCAAGCTGGAGGTCCAGGCCGTCCGTGGCGCGCTGAATGGCTTCCAGCAGGCCCCCGCGGCGCAGGCTGTCGGTGATCTGCCCCATGGCGCGGATGTTCGCCTCCAGTCGCCCCAGGGTCTCGTCGGTGACGCCCGGCATGGCCTGAATGAGCAGGCCGCCGGCGTGCATGACCTGCTCGCCCTGCTCGTACACGCCGAGCAGCACGGCGTTCGGGATCTGCTCGGACACGCCCAGGTAGACGCTGACGTCCTCGGCGATCTCACCGCTGACCAGGTTGGCGCTGCCGGTGTAGGGCTCGCCGTTGTCCAGGAGGCGGGTCACGGCGATCTCTCCGGACGTGCCGACCAGGCCGCTCACGTCAAGTTTGCCGTCCCGTTCGCGGATGGGCAGGTCGGCTTCCGGGTGGCGGACGTAGCCCCGCACGCGGCCGTCGGCGCTGCCTTCGGCCACCATCCAGCCGACCGGGCCGTCTCCTTCCACGCGGATGTTCACGCGGCTGTCGGTCTTCTTGCCCAGCACGATGGCCAGCAGGGCGCTGGCGGTCATGGTGCGCCCCAGGGCGGCGGTGGCGGTCTTGGACAGACCGTGGCGGATGCGGGCGTCCTCGACGATGCGGGTCGAGTCCATCCCCACGAGGCGCAGGGTGCCCTGGGCGGCCACACCACGCAGAATGAAGGAGTCGGCTTGAGAGGCAGTCATCCCGTCACCTTAGCGGGTGACGGCGATTCAAGCTGTGCAGGGCCTCCCAATCGGGTCCGCATGGGCGCTGCGGACTGGCAGGCGGCAGGTGAACGGCGGGTCGTCTCTCGGTCGGGGACAGGCGGTGGTTGGCGGGCCGGGCCCTATACGTTACCTTCAGCCTTCTGGCGGGAAGCTCTCACGCCGCCTTCCTAGTATGAGAGGCCATGACGGTCACGGCCAAGCAATAAGCGTGCTCGCACGCTGATTTCCCTGACAGTTTCTCCTCCGCCGACTCCAGTCAGGTGTCCAGGTCCGTCACCCGATCCGCCAGTGAACGGGCGTGGTGCTTTCCACCCCGGAACAAGGAGTCTGCATGAAGAACACAACCCTCAGCGCCGTGGCCCTCGCCACCCTGACCCTCGCCGCCTGCAACAACAAGCAGGCCGGCGGCGCCGACAGCACCCTCGTCATCCAGCAGTCCGCCGACGTGCCCACCCTGGACCCCGGCACCACCTACGACACGTCCAGCGGTCAGGTCGTGGAAAACGTCTACGAAACCCTGGTCGGCTACCAGGGCAGCGACATCACCAAGGTCGTGCCCGTCCTGGCCACCGAATGGCAGGAAGGCGAGGGCGGCAAGCAGTACCGCTTCACGCTGCGTGACGGCGTGAAGTTCCACACCGGCAACGACTTCACCTGCGCCGACGCGGAGTACACCATCCGCCGCAACCTCGTGACGAACAGCGCCGACAGCGGCAACTGGTTCCTGTCCGAGAGCCTGCTGGGCACCCCCAGCAACGCCAACGACGACAAGGCCATCACCTGGGACAAGATCAGCAGCGCCGTCAAGTGCGACGGCAACACCCTGGTCTTCACCCTGCCCGCCGTCGACCCCGCCTTCATGACCAAACTGGCCTACATCGGCCAGGGCATCGTGGACAGCAAGCACGCCAAGGACATCGGCGAGTGGGACGGCACCGAGGCCACCTGGAAGGACTGGATCGGCAAGGACATCATGGGCAGCGAGCTGAACAAGCAGCCCAGCGGGACCGGCGCGTACAAACTCGTGAACCGCGACGCGAACGCCATCACCCTGACCGCGTTTGACGGCTACTGGGGCGAGGACAAACCCAAGATCAAGAACGTGATCCTCCAGAAGGTGCCGGAAGAGGCCGCCCGCGTGCAGGCGTTCCTGAAGGGCGACGCGGACTTCATTGAGGTGCCCCGCGCCATCATCAGCAGCCAGCTGCAGGGCAAGCCCGGCGTGGCGGTCCTCGACGACCTGACCAACACCACCGCCGCGGGCTTCAGCATGAACGAGAAGATCTCGGCCGACAGCGGCATGATCGGCAGCGGCAAACTCGACGGGAAGGGCGTGCCCACCGACTTCTTCAAGGACGCCGACGTGCGCCGCGGCTTCGTGGCCTCCTTCGACGTGCCCACCTACATCGAGCAGGTGCAGGAAGGCAAGGGCAGCCCCCGCAACTTCCTGCTGCCCGACTCCTTCCCCGGTTACGACAGCAATCTGGAAGCCGCGAAGTTCGACCCTGAACTGGCCAAGGCCGCGTTCCAGCGCGCCTGGGACGGTCAGGTCTGGGACAAGGGCTTTACGGTGAACGTCTCCTACCGTGCCGGCGCGCAGACCCAGCAGACCGCCATGGAACTGCTGAAGAAGAACATCGAAGCCCTGAACCCCAAGTTCAAGGTGAACATCGTCGCCAAGGAATGGAGCGAGCTGATCAACTCCAAGAACGTGCCCAAGGAAGCCATGATCATGACCGCCTGGGCACCCGACTACGCCGACCCGGACAACTTCGTGTCCACCTTCTACGCCAGCAACGGCTACTACGCCCCGCGCATCAACGCGCAGGACACGCAGATGGACACCTGGGTCAAGGAAGCGCGCAGCACCACCGACTCGGCCCGCCGTGACGAGCTGTACGCGCAGATCGCCAAGCACGCCCTGGATCAGGCGTACTACATCATCATGCCCGCCCAGCCGAACGTGTTCCCCTACCGCGACAACATCAAGGGCGTGAGCGCCGACGTGTTCAACCCCATGATCGCGTTCACCTCGGGCACGTACTGGAAGAACCTCAGCAAGGACTGAACACCGCTGAGTCCCGGACCGCCTCGGCCACACGGCTGAGGCGGTTTTCCCTGCACGCGGGCTATGCTGCGCGCATGCTCGACGCCGAGACCCTGGAAGCCGGAACTGCGCGCCCCATCACGCTGCTGCTTGTCGATGACCACCCGGTCGTGCGCAAGGGCACCCGTGAACTACTGGAAAGCGAGGCGGACCTGCGCGTGGTGGGCGAAGCCGGCAGTGGCGAGGAGGCGATCCTGCGCGCGCGGGACCTCACGCCCGACGTGATCCTGATGGACGTCAGCATGCCCGGCATGAACGGCATTGACGCCACGCGCGCCATCAAGGCCGAGCGGCCCGGCGTGGGCGTGCTGGTGCTGACCAGCTACGACGACGACGCGTACGTGTTCGCGCTGCTGGAAGCCGGCGCCGCCGGATACCTGCTGAAAAACGCCTCAGAGGACGACCTGCTCGGCGCCGTGCGCGCCGTGGCCGCCGGCGAGAGCGCCCTGCACCCCAGCGTGGCGAAAAAGGTCCTGGAACGCTTCAGCACCCACACCACGCCCACGCCCCCCGAGGACGACCTGAGCCCCCGCGAACTGGAGGTGCTGCGCGTGGCCGCCACCGGCCGCACCAACAAGGAGATCGCCCGGGACCTTGATATCAGCCCCCGCACCGTGCAGGTGCACCTCGCGAACATCTTCTCCAAGCTGGGCGTGGGCAGCCGCACCGAGGCGGTCCTGTACGGCATCAAGCGCGGCTGGATCGACCCGAAGAACCTGTAAGGCCGCCCGGTGTCCGAGGCTGTCCCGCCGTTCCCGCAGACCCTCTCGCAGGCGTCGAGTGTTGCCGCGTTCGCGCGGGACCTCGCCGCGTACGCCTGCCCGGTCCTGCACGCGCATGGCGTTCGCGTGTGGATCGTGCAGGACGCCGCCCTGACCCCCGTCGCCGAGGAGGGCCGGGGCCTGGCACTCAGTGACGGCACGCTGGCCCACGAGGCGCTGACCGTCGGCGCGCTGATGGAGGACGGCATGCTCGCCGCCCTGCCCTTCGGCTGCGGCGTGCTGGAAGCCGTCGGCGCCAGCCCCGACGGGCTGCGCGCCCTGCTGAGCGCAGCCCCGCTGCTGGCCCTGGCCGTGGAGGGCGTGCAGGCCCGCGAGGCCCGGCGCGGACACGGCCGCATCGCGGAGACCGTCGAGGGCCTCGTGCGGCGCCTGGGCGGCAGCCTGGACCTGCCCGAAGTGCTGACGGTCACCGCGCAGAGCGCCGCGCTGGCCCTGGGGTTCCGCCGCGCGTTCGTGGCGCTCTTCAGCGAATTCCACGAGGGCGGCCGCGCCCGCACCGGCGAGGTCTTCACGCACGGTTTCGACGAGGAATTCAAGGGCGGGATCGGCGTGGGCCCCGTCACCTTCGAGACGCTGGTGCAGCGCGGCGAGGCCATCCGCTTCGAGCGGCCCCGCGACGCCGGCAGCCCCCTGGCCCGCGGCCTGGCCGAACTCGCCCCGCACGCCGCCGTGATCGCACCCCTCTCCGCGCGCGGGCAGGCGCTGGGCCTGCTGTACGTGGACACGCAGCAGCCCGGCTCCAGCGCCAGCGAGGACGACGCGCGGCTGGTCCTGGCGCTGGCCGAGCAGGCCTCGCTGGCCATCGACAATGCCCGCCTGTACGGCATCGAGACCCGCAAACGCGAGGCGGCCGAGGCGCTGCGCGAGGCGGGCGCGGCCCTGGCGGGCAGCTTGCACCTGAGTGACACCCTGACCCGCGTGTTGGAACGTGCCACGACCCTGTTCCACGCGGACGCCGCCGCCGTGTACGAACGCCAGCCCGACGGGCGCACCGTGAACATCCGTTCCGCCGTGGGCCTCCCGAACGAGTACATGCTGCGCGTCCGCGCCAAGGTGGGCCTGGGCGTCACCGGGCGCGCCATCGCCGAGTGCCAGCCCATCGCCGCGCGGGACCTCACGCAGGCGCACTACGGCGGCAGCAGCCGCTACACCCGCCAATTGCTCGCCGCTGGCCGCTACCCGTACCGGGGCGTGATCAGCCTGCCCCTGACCACCCGCGCGGGCGTGTTCGGCGCGCTGACCCTGTACTGGCAGAACGAACTGCCCCTGGACGCGGACGATCAGGCGCTCGCCGCCGTGTTCGCCTCCCAGGCGGGCCTGGCCATCGAGAACGCCCGCCTGTACGAAGAGGAACTGCGCCGCGAGAACGAGGCCGCCCTGCTGCTGAACCTGGGCCGCACCCTGGGCGAGGACCAGAGTGACGCGGCCCTCGCCGACGCCGCCCGCCTCGTGACGCACGCCATGAACGCCTCACGCAGCCTGATCGCCCTGACCGACGACCAGGGCGCATTCACCCGCTGCGCCACGTACAACCTGCACGTGCCCCCGCAGAGTGATCTACAGGCGCTGGCCGCGCAGCTGGGCCGCGGCCCACGCGCCCTGACCCGCCGCTACACCCTGGCCGTCGCCGGAAGCGGCCTGATCGTCCCGCTGCGCGCCGAAACCCAGGGCGACCCACGCAGCGAGGACCCCCTGCTGGGCTTCCTGTACCTCGACGATCCCGGCACCGACCCCCCCGGCGAGCACCTGCTGGCCCTGGCCCGCAGCGTCGCCGACCAGATCACGCAGACCCTGACCCGCCAGCGCCTGCTGACCGAACTCGAACGGCAGGAAGCCCGCTACCGCCAGCTCGCCGAGGGCGCGCACGACCTGATCATCAGCACCGACCCCGCCGGGACCATCACGTACGCCAACCCGGCCGCCGGGACGCTGCTCGAACCGCTGACCGGCCCGCTGCCGGGCGCGAACCTCCTCGACCTGCCCACCCCCGACACCCGCCCCGCCCTGCGCGCCGCGTGGGCCAGCGCCCGCCGGGCCTCGCGCGGGAGCCGCACCGAGATCCAGATCGGCCCGCACCGCCTGGAACTGCGCGTGGGCGTCATGGACGGCGGGCGCGGCGTCCTCACCGTCGGGCGCGACCTCTCCGAACTCCAGACCCTCGCCGACGAGATCGCCCGGCGCGGACAGGCCCTTGAGGCCGCCACCAGCCGCACCGTCGAGATGCGCACCTTCCTGACGCTGTTCACGCAGGCGCAGGAAGAAGAACGCCGCCGCATCAGCCGCGAACTGCACGACGACACCGCCCAGGTCCTGACCGCCACCACCCGCCGCGTCGCCCGCCTCGCCCGCGAACTCCAGGGCCCCCAGAAGGAGCGCGCCGACGACATCCTGACCGACCTGAACGCCGCCATCGACGGCGTGCGCCGCTTCGCCCGCAACCTCCGCCCCAGCGTCCTGGACGACCTGGGCCTCCTCCCGGCCCTGGAATGGCTGGCCACGCAGGCCGCCACGCCCACCCGCCTGGAAGTCAGCGGTCAGGAGCGCCGCCTGGACCCCGCCACCGAACTCACTCTGTTCCGCCTGTCGCAGGAAGCGCTGAACAACGTGGACAAGCACGCCGGGGCCGCCAGCGCCGCCATCCGCGTAGCGTTCCAGGCGGGGCACGTGCAGGTCGCCATCCGCGACGACGGGCAGGGCTTCACGCCCGACCAGGCGCAGGAACGCGCGCAGGCCGGACACCTGGGCCTCATCGGCCTGCGTGAGCGCGTCGCCCTGACCGGCGGCACCCTGGACGTGGACAGCAGCCCCGGCGCAGGCACCACCCTGACCTTCACCCTGCCCGGCTGACGGCGCATGCGGCTCAGCGGCGCAGCAGGTCCTCGATGGCGTCCGCGAGGTGCTCGGCGGTGATGTTGGCGTCGCCGCGCGCCACGCGCAGCTCGAAGGCGCGGCGCAGCACGTCCGCGTCGCGGCAGCCCTCGGGCGTCTGGAACTTGTAGCAGGCCAGTTCGATCTTCATGCCGTTCGGATCGCGGAAGTAGATGGAGTCCATGAACCCCCGGTCGCGTTCCAGCACCTCAATGCCCCGCGCCCGCAGCCGCTCTGGGGCGAGCTGGAAGGTCGCGCGGGACACGTTGAACGCCAAGTGCTCCACGGTGCCCGGCTCGCGCGGCGCGTCCCGACCGGCGTCTACTCGGCCCTCGTCAGTGAACACCGTTAGCAGGCGGCCGTCCCCGGGGTCGAAGTACAGGTGGTTCTCGGCCGGGTTGCCCAGGTTCGGCTGCTCGAACACGAAGGGCATGCCCAGCACGCCCTCCCAGAAGTCCAGCGCACTCTGGCGGGTGGAACCGACAATGGTGACGTGATGCACGCCCTGCACCTGCACCCTGCTTGAGACGTTGCGGGTCATGGCGTCAGGCTAGCGCGTCAGCCGTACCGCTTCAGGAACTCGCCCCTGGGCAGCCACGCCATTTTCGGGGTGTCCTCGCTGGGCGCGCGGGTGGTGCCGTACGCGAGGCGCAGCAGCCGGAAGCCCAGGCCGTACCAGCGGGCCGTGGCGGGCGGCAGGTCCAGCAGCGTAAAGCCCGCCTGCGCCAGCGGCGCGTGAAAGAGGGTCACCGCGAACACCGCCTGCGCGCCGTGCAATTCGGGGCGTTCCTGGAGGGCCGCGCCCACGTCACGCAGGCTGCGCAGGTACGCGCGGTACGCCGTCAGGGCGCTGCGCGCCGCGAGCCCCACGATGCGCGGCGAGTGCAGGTGCAGTTCCGCCGTTGGGGCCGTGCGGGGCAGCGGCAGCGGGGCGGGCGCGTGATTCAGCGGCGCCACCCTCATGACCGCGTCGGCCCGCTGCGCGAGGTCGATCACGCCGTGCTGCCGCGCGAAGCGGTCCTCCACGAGGCGGGTGTAGCCGTGCAGGAACAGGTCGCGGCCCGTCCCGGCGCGCAGCTCGGGCACGTCCCGGACGGGCACGGCGCGGTAGCCCAGGCGTTTCAGGTCCGCCAGCGTGAGGGTCAGCTGCGCGGGCTCGGCGGTCAGCAGCGCGCCGGGGGACGGGCGTGACGCCGGCAGCGGCAGCGCGTGCAGGCCGTGGGTGCCAAGGGCGGTCAGGTCGGCCAGCCGGTCTGGTGTGGCCCAGGTGGTCACTGGCTGTCCGGCCAGCACGTCCAGCTGCGGCGCGCCGGACGGGTCGCCCAGGCCGGCGATCTCGTGTCCGGCCAGCTCCGCGCGTTCCAGACGCGCGGCCAGGACGGGGGAGAGCAGCAGCGTGGCGTGCGCACCGGCGCTGCGCAGGGCGTCCAGCGTGGCGGTCAGCTCAGCGGCCGAGCGGACCGGGACGCTCAGGCCCACGCGCGGGTCGCCCGGGTGGCCGCCGTGCCAGGTGCCGGATACACCGGCGCGCAGCGCGGCCCGCAGGGCAGGAGAGGAGGCAGGCATGACCTGGCCACTGTACCGCCTGACAGGTTGTGAGGCGCGGCCGTGAGTCCGGCCCCCTTCGGGTGACGCAGTTCTGAGCCCACTCTCATGTCCGGCGTCGTATGCTCCTGACTAGAGATGCTTCAGGAATTCTTAAACTTTCCCGGGGGGCGTGTCATCCAGCCCAGCGCCCAGCGCACTCCAGAGGCCGCATGAGACCCCTGCGCATTGGGCTGTTCACCGACACGTTCCTGCCGGATCAGAACGGCATCGTGACCAGCGTCAGCCTCCTGAGTGACGAACTGCGCGCCCAGGGGCACCACGTTGACGTGGTCGCGCCGGACTTCCCCGAGCACATTGACACCCGCGCCGACGTCATGCGCGTCGACAGCGTCCGCTACATGTTTCTGCCCACCTACCGCCTCGCGTGGCCGACCCGCAAGGACTTCACGCACCGGTACGACGTCATCCATACGCACACGCCCCTGACGCTGGGCCTGGCGGGTGCCCGCCTGGCGCGCAAGTGGGAGATTCCGCACGTCGCCACGTACCACACGCACATCGAGGCCTACACCCATTACGTGCCTGGCGTGACCACCCTGCAACGCCACACCGGCGTGGTCACCAAGGCCATGGCGCTGCACTACGGCAAGGCCGAGGCGGTCATCACGCCCACGGCCGGCATGATGGACGTCCTGGCCGCCATGAAGGTCCGCAACCCGGTCGTGATTCCCACCAGCATCGACCCGCGCGTGCTGAACGCCGCGCCCCCCATCGAGAGCCCCTGGCCGGAAGGGAAACGGCGACTGCTTAGCGTGGGCCGCCTCGCGCGGGAGAAACGCTTCGATCACGTGCTGGACACCCTGGCCGCCCTGCCGGACGCGCACCTCGTGATTCTCGGCGAGGGGCCTGAACGGGACCACCTCGAAACGCACGCGCAACGGCTCGGCGTGGCCCACCGCGTCACGTTCCTGGGCGTGCGGCCCTGGACGGACATCGGCGCGTACTACCGTCAGGCAGAACTGTTCGTGTTCGCCAGCGATACTGAAACGCAGGGCCTCGTGCTTCAGGAAGCGCAGCTGATGGGCCTGCCCGTCGTGGCGGTCGGCGCGCGCGGCACCCTGAGCGGCGTGGCGCACGGCCGCAGCGGGTTCCTGGTCACGCCGGGCGACGTGAACGGCCTGATCGCGCACGCCCGCTCACTGCTGGACGACCCCGTCCTGTGGGCGCAGATTTCCGAGAATGCCCGCCAGTTCGGGGCGACGACCACCCCGCAAGGCGTGGCGCAGCAGGTGCTGGACGTGTACAGTCACGTGCTCGGCATGCCGCGTGCCATCGCCTTCCCGGACGAGGTCAGCGGTCATCCCCGAAGTACCCTCGCGTATGACCAGTGATGTTCTTGAAGTGTTGCCACACGAAGGGCAGCACGCCCCGGTCGAGGCGGCGCGCACTCGTCTCGACCAACGCGCGCCGCACGTAGGCGATCTCCCCGATCCGCGCGAGTTCCTCACCCAGGATCACGTCCTCGTAGGCTTCCACCGGCGGGTACCCGCCGACCAGCAGCGCTGCCTCCCGCGAGAAGGCCATATTCGCGCCCGCCAGGTTCGGCCGGCCGATCACGCGCGCCACGTGCAGGAACGCGCTGTAACTGCTGCCCGACGCCAGGGCCCAGTGCCGCGCCACGCCCGAGAAGCGCATCGGACCGTACAGCGCCGTGCGGCCCGGCGCGGCCTCACTGAGCGCCTCCAGCCAGTGCGGGACGGGCAGGGAATCCGCGTCCGTGGTGGCCACCCACTCCGTCCGCGCCGATTCCAGACCCAGCTGCCGGGCGTGCGCCACGCCGCGCGCCTCGCAGCTCAGCACGCGCGCGCCCGCAGCCCGCGCAATCTCCAGGGTCGCGTCACGACTGCCGTTGTCCACCACGATCACCTCACGTGGGGGCAGGGTCTGCCGTTCCAGCGCGCGCAGCGTCATGGGCAGGTACTTCGCCTCGTTGCGGGCGGGAATGACAACCGTGAACTCGGGCACCTTCACACCCTAGCAGGCGCGTGCCGCTTCCCGCACCATCAGGAGTTGCCTTGAACCTGCGTGACCGACTGCCCTTTCAGCCCGGCACGACCCGCGCTGTCGTGATCGCTGCGCTGTCCCTGGCCGCTGCCGAGTTCGTTCGCAGCGGCCTGTACCTCCCATACATGGGTCAGAGTGTCCGCCTCCAGTCGCAGCTGGGCCTTCCCGCCACCGTGGTTGGACTCGCGTGGGCCGCGCACGTCCTGACGGATACGGTCATGCGTGGCCCCGCCGGCCTGCTGATTGCCCGCATGGGCCTGCGCTGGGCCATGATCCTGGGCACGTCCATCAGCCTGCTGGCGATCAGCCTGCTGCCCGCCGCTCACAGCGGGCTGACCCTGCTGCTGATCGCCGCTCTGCACGGTGTGGGCTTCTCGGTCATGTGGCCGGGCACCATGAACCTCACAGCGGATGTCACCCGCCAGACTGCGCAGGGCCGCACCCTGACCATCGTGGGCATGAGCGTGTCCTCCATGATCGGGTTGGGCTTCTTTGCCTACGGGTCGCTGCGGGAAGCCCCCCCCGGACAGGTCTACCTTCTGAGTGTCGGGGCGCTGATCCTGTCGCTGTTGGCCGCTGTCCTGCTGCCGGCGCGGGTCGTGCGCGGGCCCAAGCGTGACGCCCTGCGAGGGTACGCGCTGAAAGCCACGCTGCGCCGCGTCCTGCCGCTGTTGCCTGCCGCCCTGATGCAGACCGTGACCCTGTCGCTGTTTGGGCAGGTGCTATACAAAATCTCCGACGCGCTCCACCTGAGCACGGTGCAGATCGTGAGTGTGCTCGTCGTGGGAGGCGCAGTGGCGTTCGCCTGCATCCCCGTGCTCGGCAAGATCGCGGACCGGGGGCGCGCTGTCCCCGTCCTGATCGGCGGCTATGCCCTGATCGCCGCCGGGATGCTGTGCCTGAGCTTCCTGCCGCCGCTGTGGGCCATGTACCCGCTGGCCGCCGTGGTCGGCGTGGGCTTCGCCGGGGTGCAGCCCGGCTGGGGGGCCCTGGTGACCCGCACGCTGCCCACCGCGCAGCGCCCGGCGGCGTGGGGGGTCCTGATGACCGTCGAGAACGGCGGCACAGCCCTGAGCCCTGTGCTCGGCGTACTGGCCTTCGAACGGTTCGGTGCCGGTGGGCCGTTCGGGCTGGCGGCGGGGTTGGCGGGCCTCGTTGCGGCGTTCTACCTGCTGCTGCGTCCCCTGTTCGCCCGGGCGGCCGAAGCGGCGCGTCTGGATCAGCTGGGTTCCGCCGAGTCCGTTCAGGATGCCCAGACGTGAATCGACCCCTGACCTGGGCGGCGCGGCTGCTCCTGCCCGCCCTGCTGGCTGAGGTCCTGGGGCGCGCTGCCGGGTGGGGCGCACTCGGCCATGGCCCCAGGGACCGCTGGCGGGTCGCTGTGACCTTCGACGATGGCCCCAGCGAGCGCACGCCCGAACTGCTGAGCGTCCTTGCCCGCCACGGGGCGCGCGGGACGTTCTTCGTGACCCGCCCCGCCGCGCAGGCTCATCCGGAACGCCTCACTGAGATCGAGGCGGCGGGTCACGCCCTGGACGCGCATGGCATCTGGCACCGCCACGCCCTGACCCTGACGCCCTGGCAGGAGTGGGCGCAGGTCGCGTGGCACCCCCGCCCGGATCGCCCGGGCGCGCACCTGTACCGCCCGCCGTACGGGGGGCACAGTCCCCTGACCCGTCTGCTGGCGCGGCTCTCGGGGCGGCAGGTGGCCCTGTGGGACACCGAGGGCCGCGACTGGACGGCCGTGGACGCCGCGGCCCTGGCCGCGCAGACCCTAGCGCGCGTGCAGCCCGGCAGCGTGATCCTGCTGCACGACGGGCCCGCCGTGACGCCCGCCGTGCTGGACGCCCTGCTAGGTGGCCTGCGTGACCGCGGGCTGGCGGTCGTTCCCATGCACGAGCTGCCCGCGCAGCGCATCACCCTGCTGGGCGGCCTGCGGCGGCTGCTGGACAGTTACGGCGGGTAGGTCAAGGCACAGGGAGCGGGGCGGAGGCAGCCCTGCCTCCGCCCCGCTCCCTGTGCCCTTTAGCTCTGGGGCGGCTTGCTCACGCGCTGACGGCCCGCGAGGGCGCGGCCCAGCGTGACCTCATCGGCGTATTCCAGCGCGCCGCCCACCGGCAGCCCGTACGCGATGCGGCTCACCACGGCCCCCAGGGGTTCGAGCAGCCGCTGGAGGTATAGCGCGGTCGCGTCGCCCTCGACGGTCGTGCCGGTCGCCAGGATGACCTCCTGACCCTCCTGCACGCGCGGCAGCAGCGGGCGGATGTGCAGCTTGTCGGGCCCCACGCCGTTCATGGGGCTCAGGACGCCGTGCAGCACGTGGTACAGCCCGCGGTACTCGCCGCTACGTTCAATGGCGATCACGTCCCCGGGTTCCTCCACGACGCAGATCACGCCCTGGTCGCGGCTGGGATCACTGCACACGTCGCATCTCTCCGCGTCCGTGATGTTGAAACACACCGGGCAGGTGTGCAGGTCCCGCTTGGCTTCCAGCAGCGCGCGGGAGAGGCGCTCGATGTCCTCGCGCGGCTGCTCGAACAGGTGGAACGCGAGCCGCTGCGCACTTTTCGGCCCGATTCCGGGCAGGCGCGACAGTTCACGGATCAGCGCCACCAATGACGGAGGGTACTTCACTCAAACCCCTTTACCACCACCGGCCACCGGGCCGGGCAGAAACGAACGGTATCAACGGACGCGGCCACCCACCGCCCACCGGCAGGGGTGGCCGCCCGGAGCGTGGATCAGAAGCCGGGAATGCCCAGCCCGCGCGTCGCGTCCTGCTGCAGGGCGTCCGCCTTGGCACTGGCGTCCTGCAGGGCGACCAGAATCAGGTCCTCCAGCGCCTCGACGTCGTCGGCGTCCACAGCTTCAGGTTTGATCTTCAGGGCCGTGACCTTCCCGTGGCCATTCATGGTGACGCTGACCAGACCGCTGGCGCTGCCTTCCACGGATTTCGCGGCGAGGTCCTCCTGGATTTTCGTGGCGGCCATCTGGGCCTGCTGCATCTGCTTCATCAGCTTCTTCATGTCCATGCTGCTTACTCCTTTCAGACTGCGGGGAGGCCCTGAGCGGCCCGCAGGGCCGCGCCTCCCGAACACCCCAGTGTAGCGTGCGGACCCGCATGGGCACTGCGCCCCCCGTCACGAGCCGCACCTGCGGGCATCACGCGAGGAGCTGCGTGGACTCGCCCGTGAGGAGGTCACGGACGCTGCGCAGCACCGTGCCGGCATCCTGCGCCGGTTCCACCTGCGTCCAGTGCCGGCGCACCACGCCTTGCGGATCGACCAGGAACGTCTCGCGGCGGGGGCGGCGGACCTGCTCGCCCGGCCAGGGCTCATCCAGCAGGTCGAACTGCTCACTGATCCGCTGCTGCTGGTCATTGAGCAGGGGATAGCTCAGCTGGCACACGCCCCGGAAGCGCATCTGGTCCTGCCTGGGGTCCCCGTTGATGCCCACCACGTCCACGTTCAGCGCCTGGAAGTCCTCCAGGGCCGCCTGGTACTGCCGGGCCTGCAACTGGCAGTGCGAGGTGCTGGTCTTCGGGAAGAAGAACAGCACGCGCCAGCGGCCGGGCGTCGGCTCGTAGGGCCGCCCGTTGTCCTGCGGGGCGGTCAGCGTCGGAATCTGGTCACCGGTTGAAAGGGGCATGCGATTCAGTGTAGGAAGTCGCGGGCCCAGTGATGTTGGGGTGCGCCTCAAGGAAACCTGTAGGTGCTGGCCGCGCGCCGGGTGCCGCGGACTACAGCGCCGGGGTGCGGGTGCCCTTGGCGCGGCGGTACAGCTGCGCGGGGCGGCCCACGCCGCTGCGCCGCTCGCCGCTGGGCGTCAGGCTGCCCTGCGCCAGCAGCCGCTTGCGGAAGTTGCGCTTGTCCAGCTTGCGGTTCAGGATCGCCTCGTACACTCCCTGCAGTTCAGGCAGGGTGAAGGTGTCGGGCAGAAATTCCAGCGCGAGGTTCGCGTACTCCAGGCGCAGTTGCAGGCGGCCCAGCGCGCGGTCCAGGATCGCCTGGTGGTCGAAGGCCAGCTTCGGGGTGCGGTGCGCGGGTGTCCACTCGGCGCCCAGGGTGTGCCCGCCGCCGCTGACGCTGATCGTTCCGTGCGGCAGCACGGCCAGGTGAGCGACGCTCACGATCCGGCCGCGCGGGTCGCGGTTGATTTCCCCGAACGTGAAGAACTGTTCGAGGTGGCGGGGTTCGAGTTCCACGCTGGTCTCGGTGCGCAGTTCGCGCAGCGCGGCCTCGTGCAGTTCCTCGCCCGGGTGGACGAAGCCGCCGGGCAGCGCCCAGTCGCGGGCGTGGGGCAGTTCGCCACGCTGCACGAGCAGGACGTGCAGCTCCCCGGCGTGCATGGCGAACGCGGCGACGTCCACGGCCAGGCCGACCTGCGTGGCGCCGCGGGGCAGCGCGAGGTCGGTCACGCGCGCTCCGGGTAGGCGCAGGTCGGGCGGGTCGCGGTCATGCGGTGATGCTAGGGTTTGTGTCCCCGGTACGTCAAGGGGAATTGTGTCCTGCGCGCGCGGATTTTCACAGATGTGGGCGGTCTTTAAGCAGGGCTTTGCGTCCCTGCAGCCTGCGCCTCGGCGCGGCTGACCAGCACGTGCGCGCGCAGCAGTTCCGCCACGCTCCACGCCTGGAAGGGACACCCGCCCGGGCGCAGGCTGTCCCCGGCGAACACCTCGGACACGTGCCCCAGCCCAGCCTCCAGCACGTGCCCGCTCAGACCGCGCAGCGCCGCCCGCGCCCGCCCCACCTCATCCTGCGCCAGCAACAGTTCCACGAAGGCCGTCAGCGGCCAGGGCCACACGGTCCCCTGGTGATAGGCCGCGTCGCGCTGCACCTGCGCACCCCCGTAATTGCCCCGGTACCGGTCATCCAGCGGCGACAGCGTGTGCAGCCCAACCGGGGAGAGGAGTTCCGCTTCCAGCTGCGCAGTCGTCGCCGCGACCAGGTCTGGGTGCGTGGGCGTATCGGGCAGCGCCAGCGCAATCGCCACGTTCGGGCGCACGCTGCGGTCCGGCGTGCCGTCCGCGCTCAGGGCGTCCACGTACCCGTCCTGCCAGAACGCCGCGAAGCTGGCCTGCGCGCGGGCCAGGGTGGCCGCGAAACGCGCCTCCTCACCCAGCGCCGCCGACAGGCGCGACTCGGCCCCCAGCGCCGCCAGCCACAGGCCCTGCACCTCGATGGGCTTGCCGTGCCGGGGCGTCACCACCCACCCTTCAATCTTCACGTCCATCCACGTGAGCTGCACGCCCGGCTCGCCGGCCAGCAGCAGGCCATCCGCCGGGTCCATGCGGATGCCGTGGTCCGTGCCGCGCACGTGCCAGTCCAGCAGGTCCCGCAGCTGCGGCAGCGCCTCACGCGCGAACGCCGCGTCCCCGCTGGCCGTCACGTAGCGTTCCAGCGCCACCGCCAGCCACAGCGCGCCGTCCACCGTGTTGTACCCCGCGCCCTGCCCGTCGTCGTGGAAGTTGTTCGGGGTCAGGCCCCGGTGCAGGCTGCGCAGGAACGTGCCCAGCAGGTCGCGCGCCTCGGCGTGCCGCCCGGTCAGCAGCGTCAGGCCCGTCAGGGCGATCATCGAGTCGCGCCCCCAGTCCGCGAACCACGGGTATCCCGCGATAACCGTCACCCCCTGCGGCTGCGTGCGCCGCACCAGATAGGCGTCGGCCGCGACACCCAGCGTGGCGACCAGGTCATCGTGAACGCCGGTCGTGACCTGCGCGCGCACGGCCAGTTCACGGCGGCGCGCGGCCTCCTCGTCGAAGGCTGCCCAGGGATCGGGCACCGGCACCTGCGCCGCGTCTGGCGTGACCGCCTGCACCACCAGCGCCGCGCGGCCCCCACCCGCCGGGAAGTGCAGCGCCCACAGGGGCGAGCCCAGCGTGTACTCGAAGTCCGGCTCGCCGCGCGCCCGGTCATGCCGGTAGTGCACCCGCTGCGGGACCGGCCGGGGAGCCAGCGGGGTGACCTGGGCGTCCGGCGCGTGCACCTGCACCCGGGTCTGGTTCTGGCCCTGCACCGTGACCTCGGCGCCCGACGCGTGGAAGGACAGCTCAGGCACCCGCTCGTGCACGGCGTGCATGTCGCGGTCCACGAAGAAGCCCCCCAGCCGCAACGTGACGGGTTCGCGGCTGTACACCTCGTACAGGAACGCAACCGCGCCCGACCCGCGCGGCATGAACGCCCGGCGGCGCACACGCACGCCCGCGAACAGCTGCTCCCGTTCAGGCAACAGGTCGCTCAGCGACGCCCCGGTCAGGTGCCGCAGGCCCTCCCCCTCGAACTCATCCAGCGCGAGCTCCAGGGCGTGCAGCGTCGTCTCGCGCGCCCCGCCCGGGCTGCCCACATGCAGCTCCTCCAGCGGGGAGACCAGATGCGTGCGCCGCTGCACTGGGGGCTGCTGACTGGCCACCAGCCCCGAGTAACAGCGGGTCGGCACGCCAGCGAGACTGCTCAGCGCGAAGCCGCCCAGACCGTCGGTGAGCAGGACCTCCAGGTCCGCCTGGCGGGCGGTCAGGGAACCGAAGGGAAAGGTGACAGGCGCGCGGTTCATGCGCGCCAGCATGCCACGGGCGCGCCCCATGAGGCCCGCGTGGTAGACTGAGGGGTACCGTCCGCCCCGTGGGGTGGGCGCAGCCGCCCGGGAAGCCAGCGTGCCCCGGAGCGCGGCGGAGGTGATGAACATAGCGAAAGAACACAAGGTCAACGAGCAGATCCGCGTGCGCCAGATCCGACTGATCGGCGCCGAAGGCGAGCAGGTGGGCATCATTGACACTCGCGACGCCATGAACATGGCCCGCGAGGCCGGGATGGACCTCGTCATGGTCAGCCCGCAGGCTGTGCCCCCCGTCTGCCGCCTGCTCGACTATGGCCGGTTCCGCTACGAGCAGCAGCAGAACGAGAAGGAAAACCGCAAGCGGGCCCGCGCGCAGGAAGTCAAGGCGATCAAGTTCCGCGTCAAGATCGACGACCACGACTTCAACACCAAGACCGGGCACGTGCGCCGCTTCCTGGAAGAAGGTCACAAGGTCAAGGTCACCATCATGTTCCGCGGCCGTGAACGCACCCACCCGGAACTCGGCGAGCGCATCCTGGTGCGCGTGGCCGAGTCCCTGGCGGACATCGGCGCGCCCGAAGGCACCCCGAGCATGATGGGCATGGACATGAACATGATCATGACCCCCCGCGCTGAGAAGCCCGCCAAGAAGGACCGTGCCGCCGAGGACGCCCCCAGCGTCCCCGCCACGCCCGAACCGGCCGCGGCTGAACCCGTCGCGAACGCCAACGCGTAACGCCTGCACCTGTGAAGCCCGTCCCGCTCAGCGGGGCGGGTTTCCTGCTGTGCGAGGGAGGCCTGTCTTTGTGGACGCCGCCACCCTTGGAGATGCTTTAAATAGTAAACTGACAGTGGTGGGTGAAGCCCACCCCGGAGGTTCCCCATGATCAAGATGTACACCACCAGCTGGTGCCCCGACTGCCACGCCGCCAAACGCGCCCTGACCAGCAAGGGCCTCGCATTCGAGGAAATCAACATCGAGCAGGACGACAGCGCCGCCGAATACGTCATGAGCGTCAACGGCGGCAAACGCAGCGTCCCCACCCTCGTGCACGGCGACACTGCCGCCAGCCTCAGCGGCTTCCGCCCCCAAAAACTCGACGCGTTCCTCGCCCAGGCCGGACTGTAAAAGACGTCGAAAGAAGGTCGATGGTTGATGGAGGACTGCCCTCTATCAACCATCAATTTTTGAACATCACCCCTTCCTGATTCGGGCGGCCTCGCGTGCCGTCACGGTCCCGTCCGCCGCGACTGTATAGGCTGTGATGACCAACTCGGCAGGCGTGATCTCCAGGCGCAGGAACCCCGGCTGACCGAACGCCGCGAACGTCGCCAGGCGCGAGCCCGCAGGATCACCCCCCACCTCACCCGCCGCGCCCGACACGGCCGTCCACGTGCCCGGACACTCCGGCTGCGGGGCGAACACCTCCAGTGCGTGCACGTGCCCACTCAGGAGCAGATCCGCCGCGCCGCACACCGAAGCGTACAGGTCCCGCACCGCGCCCCCCTGCTGAAACGCAAACGGAAACCGGTCGTAGGCGCCCGCATTCCCATGCGCCCCATTACTGAACAGCGGGTGATGCCCCAGCACCAGCCGCCAGCGCGCCCCACTGCCCCGCACGGCGCCCGACAGCCACGCCCGCTGCGCCAGATCCCACGCGCCGCCCGGCCGCTCGGCCGGACGAAGCCCCGGCAGGTACGCGGCCAGCGGCGCTGTATCCACCGCGAAGAACTCCGCCAGCGCACCCACCGGCGCGCGGTAACTCCGGGCAGGCATCACCCACTGCGGATTCACGCGCGAGTACGCCACCTCGGCGTCCGCGCCGCGCGCGTCCGCACCGTCGCCGCCCACCAGCCACGACTCGTCATGATTTCCAGGCACCACCAGAAACGGCACCCCCAGCGGACCGTAGGCGTCCGCGAAGCGCGCCTGGAACAACGGGGAGTTCACGTCCTTCGGCCCCGCCGGGTAGAAGTTATCCCCCAGCGCCACGCCCAGATCGCAACCGTCACGCAGGCAGACCGCCCGCATGGCCGTCGCCACGCGCCGCTGCACCTCCGTACCCGTGCCCTGATCCCCCATCACCACGACCCGCAGGTGATCCGCTGGGCCCGGCTTCACGTCCACCTGAACGTCCGGCACCGTCACTGGCCCCTGAAGGGTGGGCGCGCAGGCCCCCAACACGGCGGTCAGCAGGACCCCCAGCGCACCCCTGTGCAACATTGGCAACATGGCCCCAATGTGAAGCTTAGAATGCTCTCACGCAACAACAAAGGGGGAACCATGAACGAATACCTGAATGTCATCCGCAACAACTACGCCAACTTCAGCGGACGTGCCCGCCGCCGCGAATACTGGATGTTCACGCTGATCAACACCATCATCGTGACCGTCCTGAGCATCCCCGTGTACGGCGCCGCCATCGGCATGGCCATGCAGTCCGACACGGGCGCCGCCCCCAGCGCAGGCCTGACCGGCATCAGCCTGATCTTCGCAGTCCTGATGGGCATCTACGCCCTGGCCGTCATGGTCCCCAGCATCGCCGTCACCGTCCGCCGCCTGCACGACGCGGGCTTCAGCGGCTGGCTGTACCTGCTGAACTTCATCGGCCTGAGCATCGTCGTCCTAGTCCTGTGCGTCCTGGACAGCAAACCCGGCAGCAACAAGTGGGGCCCCAACCCCAAGGGTGTCACCGACGGCATCCCCACACCCGCCCAGAACTGGTAAAGCCCACCCACGCAGCGCCCCACCCTGAACCGGGGGTGGGGCGTTCTCCCTGCCCGCACCTTCCTGGCGAGGTTATCCCCATGCGTGAATTCATGAGTGTCATCCATCACTACGCCACATTCACTGGCCGCGCCCGCCGCCGTGAATACTAGCTGTTCGTGCTCACCGCGACCCTGCTCTGCGCGGGCCTCGCTCTGGTTGACGACGCTCTCGGCCTCCAGACCGGCACTGGAGCCGCTGAGGACGGCCTGCTGATCAGCCTCCTGACGCTAACACTGTTCATCCCTGCCGTTGCGGTCACCAGCCGCCGCCTGCATGACACCGGGCGCTCTGGCTGGACGCAACTGCTGATCCTGATACCCGTGATTGGCTGGTTCACGTTGCTGGTCTGGCTGGCTGAGGACAGTGCACGAGCAGGGAACAAATGGGGAGAGGATCCGAAGGCGCCACTCCGCAGTCATGCTGCTTTCACCCCCAATGGGTAGGCGCTGGGAGCGTCCACAGGTAAGGCAACGGGATATTCACACATTGCTTACCTTGGACTCATGAACGAATTCATGGAAGTCGTGACCAGGAAGTACGCCCAATTTACTGGCCGCGCCCGCCGCCGCGAATACTGGATGTTCGCGCTGGTCGGCATTATTCTCAGCCTCATTCTGCGAGTACTGGATTACATCCTGGGCCTGAGCGCAGACGCCTTCTCCGGCGGCGCGCTCACTGCCGTTGGAAACCTCGCACTGCTCGTTCCCCACCTGGCAGTCGCAAGTCGACGCCTCCACGATACTGGCCGTTCCGGCTGGTGGCAGCTGATCGGCTTCATTCCCCTGATCGGCACCGTGGCCCTGATCGTCTTCCTGGCCACCGACAGCGCCGAGGGCGGGAACAAGTGGGGCCCGAACCCGAAAGCCCCTGCCCGGCGTCGTGAGATGCCCGCACGCAGCTGGTAAGCCCCACCCCATATCCGTCCGGGGGAGCGGTCCCCTCATGGCCGTGCATATGCTAGATGGCGCAGGCGCGGCCGGAGCAGGGCGGGCAGACTGGGGGTTGTGACCCTCACCATTCAACCGCTCACTCCACGTGATTTTGCCCAGGTCAGGCCGATGCTGCTCGACATGGGCTTCATGGAGGACGAGTCGGCCATGGAGGCCCGCTTCCCGGTGTTCTGCGTCTGCCCGGACTGGGTGCTGCTGGGCGCATTCAGAGATGGGCTGCTGCTGGGGTACGCGGCGGCGCAGGACTACGGGCCGCACCTTCGTTCCGGGAGCAGTCACCGCACGGCGAAACTGCATGACCTGTACACAGCACCCGGCGCGCGGGGGCAGGGCGTGGGCCGGACGCTGATGCGTGGCGTGGAGGCATGGGCGCAGGCGCGGGGCGCGCGGTACCTGTTCTGGTACGCGAACCTGCGTGAAGCGACGCCCGCCTACGAGCGCATGGGGTACACGCCGGGCGCGGAGGTGCAGGAGGGCTACCGCTTCTTCGAGGTGGACTTCGGTGAGCGCATGTCCCGCCAGCCGCACCCGGAGCGGGGCTCGTGATCCTGACCGCCCACGTCACGCCTCGCGCGGACCTGACGCCGCGGCTGGAGGCGGGGCTACGGTGCCTGCTGATCGCCGCGTACCCGCAGTTCGCGGACTTCTGGGCTGGCGCGTCGTACTGGGGCAGTGAGCCGGACTGGCACCTGTGGCTCGCTGGCGTGGCGGGCACGCCCGTGGCGCAGCTGGGCTGTGGGCAGCGTGTGGCGGAGGTCGGCGGGCGCGACGTTACGCTGGTGGGTGTCGGTGGGGTCGCCACGCACCCCGCGTGCCAGGGCCGGGGCGTGGGTCGCCGCCTGCTGCGTGCCCTGCACGCCTTCCTGCTCACCCGGCCGGACGTGGAGTTCGCGTTCCTTCAGTGCCGGGAGGAGGTCGTCCCGTTCTACGAGCGGGGCGGTTTCCTCCGCGTCCCGAACGCCGCGCATTATCTCGACCCGGACGAGGGGCAGTGGGTCACGGACAGCGGGCCTACCCTGATCCTCCCGGTGCACGCGGCCCTGGCCGAGTGGCCGGTGGGGGAGACGGTGAACCTGCGCGGAACACCCTGGTAATGCCGGGTAGGCCAGGGTGCGGGTTGCCCCCCTCTGCGCTGGGCGGTATCCTGCCCGCATGAAGCCTCTCGCCCGTCACTCCGGTCTGGTGATGCGTGGCGCAGGGCTGAACCGAATGCCTGCACCCGGTCTGATCACGCGAACTCTGAGCGCCTGAGAACCCCATCAAGGTTTTCAGGCGTTCTCCTGGAACGGTGGCCAGACCGGGTTTCTCATGGTTGAACGCGCAGTTGCGCTCAGCCCACACACAGAGGTTGACATGCACGTAATCCTTCCCGACGGTAAACAACTCGAACTTCAACCCGGCGCCACCGCGCTGGACGCCGCCGCTGCCATCGGCCCGCGTCTCGCACAGGACGCCCTGGCGGCCACCGCGAACGGTGAACTCCTTGACCTGATGACGCCCCTGCCCGACGGGGCGAACATCACCCTGATCACGAAGAAGAACCCGACCGACGCCGCGCCACTGTTCCGGCACTCACTGGGCCACGTCATGAGCCAGGCGGTCGGCGAGTACTACAAGGGCAAGGGCTACGGCGCGGACGCCATCAAGCGCGGTGTGGGCCCCAGCATTGAGAACGGCTGGTACCAGGACTTCGACCTGCCCGAACCCCTGAAGGAAGAGGACCTGCCGGAGATCGAGAAGATCATGCGGGACATCATCGCGCGCGGCCTGGACTTCACGCGGCGCGAGATCAGCAAGGCTGAGGGCCTCGCGCAGTTCCCGCACGACCCGTACAAGCAGGAACTTATCGCAGGCCTCCCCGAGGACGAACCCATCACGTTCTACACGCAGGGTGACTACACGGACCTGTGCCGCGGGCCGCACTTCCCGAACACCGGCAAGCTGCCGGGTGCGTTCAAGCTCATGAGCACCAGTGGCGCGTACTGGCGCGGGAACGAGAAGAACCCCATCCTCCAGCGCGTGTACGGCGTGGCGTTCGCTACGCAGAAGGAACTCGACGAGTACCTCTTCCAGCTGGAGGAAGCCAAGAGGCGCGACCACCGCAAACTGGGCCGTGAACTGGAACTCTTCACGATTGACCCGCTGGTCGGCAAGGGCCTGCCGCTGTGGCTCCCGAACGGCACGGTCCTGCGCGAGGAACTGACCAGCTTCATGAAGGAGCAGCAGTTCCAGCGCGGGTACCAGGGCGTCATCACGCCCAACATCGGCAACCTCGACCTGTACCGCACGAGCGGGCACTACGAGAAGTACTCCGACGGTCAGTTCCGCCCCATTGAGGTGGACGACGAGGAGTACATGCTCAAACCCATGAACTGCCCGCACCACGTGCGCATCTACGCCAGCAAACCCCGCAGCTACCGCGACCTGCCGGTGCGACTCGCGGAGTTCGGCACGGTGTACCGCTACGAGCAGAGCGGCGAACTGAACGGCCTGACTCGCGTGCGCGGCTTCACGCAGGACGACGCGCACCTGTTCGTCCGCCCCGACCAGCTGAAAAAGGAATTCCTGGACGTCCTCGACCTCACGGTCCTCGTCCTGAAGACCTTCGGTATGAACGAGGTCCGCTTCCGCGTCGGCACCCGCGACCCCGAGAGCGACAAGTACGTGGGCGACGAGGCCAACTGGACCCTCGCCGAGCAGCAGATCATCGAGGCCGTCGAGGAAGTTGGGCTGCCCTACACCATCGAACCCGGCGACGCCGCCTTCTACGGCCCCAAACTCGACTTCGTCGTCAAGGACGTCCTGGGCCGCGAATGGCAGCTCGGTACCATCCAGGTGGACTACAACCTCCCCGAACGCTTCGACATCAGCTACGTCGGCGAGGACGGCCAGGATCACCGTCCCATCATGATCCACCGCGCCCCTTTCGGCAGCATCGAACGCTTCACCGGCATCCTCATCGAACACTACGCTGGGGACTTCCCCCTGTGGCTCGCCCCCCGCCAGATCATGATTATCCCCATCGCCGACCGCCACAATGACTACGCCTGGCAGCTCCGTGACGAGCTGCACCAGGCAGGCCTGCGTGCCGAGGTGGACGACTCCTCCAACCGCATGAACGCCAAGGTACGCACCGCCGAACTCAGCAAGCTCCCCGTCATGCTGATCGTCGGCGACAAGGAACAGGAAGGCCGCGAAGTCAGCGTCCGCGAACGCACCCCCGAAGGCCACAAGGAACGCAAAGGCGTGAAGTTCGACGACCTGAAAGCCGAACTGCTGGACCGCTACAAGACCCGCAGCTGAACCCCAGCCGGAGCCGGGGCACCGTGAACAATCACGGTTGCCCCGGCTTCAGTTCGACCAGCGGAATCTCGTAGGCCTGGCCTTCCAGCGCAGGGGTGCCGACAATCTTCAGCGGCACGCCGCGCCGGTACTCCCGTCCCACCTGGACCAGCACGGCCGGCAGGGTCTGGGAGGTAAGTGGGGCGGCCGCCCACCTCCTGAAGTCCGGATGCACGCGCAAGGCGGTCCAGTTGGTTCCATACGGACTGTAGAAACGCTGAAGTCGCAGGATGCCGTCGCGGTCCGCCTGCACGGGCCGGGAGACTTCCAGGCGCTCACGCCCGGTGACCTCAGTCCGCCCCTCGCTGGAGACCTCCTCCGGGTAACGCGTAACGAGAACGTAGGACTCCCCGGGGTTCACGCGCAGCACGTTCAGGTCTCCCGGCGCGCTCAGCAGCTCGGACGGGGACACGTCCATGCGCGCCTGCTGAGCGGCAGATAACATGCCCAGAACTGCCTCCGCTGTCAGACGCATGTTCAGGTGATCCGCCCAGTCCGACAGCCGGGGACCCGTTTCGCCGGGCAGGGCCACCCCGTTCAGACTCAGCTGACCACCGGGGGCGAGCGGCACGCGCACGCCCAGACCTGCCCGGTAGGCCCGCACCCCGAGGTTCGGCAGGTTCAGGAAGGGTCCTCGCACGTGATAGGCCTGCTCCAGCCAGGGGATGAGCGGGCGGAACAGACCGTTCGACCCTTTCACCAGGAAGCGGTCCGCGCCAGGAAGGGCCTCCGCCTCGAAGATCAGGGGCCGGTCGTCGGAGGCACCACCCCTGAGCGGGATCGTCGGCGCACGCCCGACGTGCAGGGTCGCCGTCCCACCCGCGTTCACCACGCTCGCCTGAGGAGGCAGCTGGCGGGCCCACGCGTCGAGTCGCAGACCCGGGACGATGTCTCCAGACACACCACGAAGTCCATACCCGTCCCCAACCTGCGGAATGGGTGTGGGGAACACCTGCACGTCCCGGAAATACAGCCCGGTCATGACGACCGTCAGGGTGAGTGCCGCCCAACCCAGCAGATACAGGGGCGGGTGTGTGACCCACAGGCTCCGGCGCACCGTGAGGGGCGAGCCCAATTCCCGCAGCGCCAGCCGGCCCGCTTCCGCCTCTGTGCAGCCACTGAGGCGCAGGTCCTGCAGACGCTCATGCAGGTGAGAGCGCAATTCCGCCTGCACCTCAGCGCGGACAGTACCGCGCAGGCCCCTGGTCGCTGAGCGGATGAAGCGTTCCTCGGGGTTCATGCGAACTCCAGGTAGGGTCGCAGGGCGCTGGCATGGGCGCGCTGGGCGTCGCGCTGGCGTTTCAGTTCGGTCAGGCCCGCGTCGGTCAGGTGGTAGTACTTGCGGGGTGGGCCGCCGGCGTCGCTGGGTCGGGTTTCGGCGTGAATTAGGCCGCGTTTCTCCAGGCGGTGCAGGGCGGGGTAGAGGGTGCCTTCCTTGAATTTGAAGTGCCCGCCGGTTCTGTTCTGGACGTCCTGAATGATGCGCAGGCCGTACAGGGGGCCGTCCTCCAGGCTGGCCAGCAGGAGGAAGTCCAGCGTGCCGCGGAGCAGGTTGCCGTCCGCACCGTTACTTTGCATGGCTACATAGTGACATAAAGTACCGGTGGGCGCTGTGCGTACCTGCCAGCAGGTGCGGATCAGCGGAACAGCTTCAGTCGCGCCTCAATCACGCTGGCCGCGGACGGCCGTGCAGTCGTGACCGCCCGGGCGCGGGCCACTTCACCCGGGTCACCGTAGTTCGACAGTTTCAGGCCGTTCAGGTAGACCGTGGGGGTGCCCTGCACGCCTATGGCCTGACCCGTTATGAAGTGAGCCACCACGTCAGAGGTCTCCAGTTTGCCCAGGCACGACTTGAACCGGGTCGTATCCAGTCCCGCCGCCTTGGCGTACGCCGCATACTTCCCCGGTGCATCCTTCGGATTCAGCGGCGTCCACACATTGAAGTTCGCGAACAGCTGATCAGCGAACGGCCAGAATTTCCCCTGTGCCGCAGCGCACTCCCCGGCCTGCGCCGCCCCCTCCGCATTTTTATGAAATGACAGCGGAAATTCATAGTGCATCACGCGGTTCGTGGCACTGTCCTTACGCCACGTGGGCATCGCCGTATCCCACATCTGCTTGCAGTACGGGCACTGGAAGTCACTGAAGACCCGCAGGGTGACGGGCGCCGTCGCGTCGCCCGTCACGGCCTTTGTGACTGGAAACGCACTGTCCGCCCAGACCTTCACCGCTACGTACGCGAAGTACCGCGTGTTGCTCTCCTCGCCCGTAACCTTCAGGGCAATCAGATCGGTCGCGCCGTCGTCCGTCAGTTCCACAAACCCGGCCCGGGCGGCGCTCAGTACCTGCGGACTGCTGAGATTGTCCTTCAGTTTCGGCAGGTCCGTGGCCCGCAGACCCCATCCGGCGCCCACACCGCGCGTCAGGTCATCCAGCGAACTGGTCTCAGTAAGCACACCTACCACGAATCCCCCCGCCACGTCCAGCGTCACGGTGGTCAGACCCTGCCGCAGCGTTGTGCCCTCCGCGGTCATACCCTTCAGAATGGGCTGAGCGAGCGTCTGAGCCGGTGTTTCCAGCAGCTGAGCGCTCGCCTGCGCCGTCAGCAGGAGGGTAATGGTCACCGCAGTCACGTGCCAAGGAAGAAGAGAAATCACGCGGCGCAGTCTAGAGCCAGGGCGCACCATCACCGACCGCAACTGCCCCCCTGTTTACAGCTCTGAAAAGCCGTGCTAACATTCCTTCCGCTGGAGAGGAAGACCCACCAGCCGCCCGCAAGGGACAGCAACAGCCTCACGGCGCTGTAGCCAAGTGGTAAGGCAGAGGTCTGCAAAACCTCCACCACCGGTTCGAGTCCGGTCAGCGCCTCCAAGTACCCCATTCCAGGTTCAGAACCGTAGCTCAGGGGTAGAGCACTACCTTGACACGGTAGGGGTCAGGGGTTCAAATCCCCTCGGTTCTACCAGTAAGCGCCCACCCAGTGGGCGTTTTTCTTTTTCCCCACGCATCAATTTTTGCCCTGGTAGCAGCGCTGGTAGCAACCAGCGTTTTTAGGGGGCCAGCGGGTCGCTGTCGCGGTCCGCTCTGGCGGTGAGGGTGCTGAGGCTCAGGGCGGCCCGTTCCCGCTGCTCTTCGAACACGTGACCGTAGATGTCCAGGCTGATGCTGGCGCGGCTGTGGCCCATGCGGTCGGCCAGTACCTTGGGGTCCAGGCCCTGGTAGATGGCGAGGGACGCGCACGTGTGGCGGATGTCGTGGATGCGGATGCGCCGCACGCTCGCCGTGTCTAAGAGGACGTACCAATCCCAGAGGAGGTTGCGGCGGTGGTACACGGTGCCCACGCTGGTCGGGAACACAAGCCCGTGTTCCTCCCAGGCGTCCCCGGCCGCGTCGCGTTCCTGAGCCTGCCGTTCCCGGTGCAGGCGCAGCGCATTGATGGTGTCTGGTGGGAGGGGGATGCGGCGGCGACTGGCTTTGGTCTTGGGCGTGGTGAGGGTGGCTGTGTTGCCGACGAGAACGCAGTTCTGCTGGATGTGGATGACGCCGCGTTGAATGTCGGTCCAGCGCAGGCCGCACAGTTCGCCGCGGCGCAGGACGGTGGTGAGGGCGAGGTACACGAGGCCGTACAGGTGGTCCTCGAGGACCGCGCCGATCAACTGGTGGACTTCGCTGGATTCCCACACCTGGAAGTCCCGCCGCACGACCTTCACGCGTTTCACGGCTTCGACCGGGTTACGGTAGATCAGGCCCAACTGCATGGCGTGCTTCATGGCGGTGCCCAGGAGGGTCATGGCGCCGGCCACGGTGGTGGGTGAGAGGAGCGGGCCAGCGGGCCGGGCTCGGGTGGTGGGTCGCCTGCCTTGCGCTTCCTGGTGCTGGGTTGGCGCCTCGTGTTGAGGAGGCTGGTCTGCTACTGCTGGATGTCGAGCGGCGTGAGCTTCTACAGGTGCTTGAGGCTCAGGTGAGGTGACCTGCTCCCCGCAATCGGTTCCAAAATGAATCGGAAAATCTGGCACACTCAGGGAACACACGTTCCCAGGCGGGTCAGCATGGGAGGAGCACGGCATACCGAAGAGCAGATCGCCTTCGCCCTGCGGCAAGTCGAGTCCGGCACGTCCGTCGGCGAGGTCTGCCGGAAGATGGGCGTCGTCGAGTCCACGTACGACATCTGGCGCAAAAAGTACGGCGGGCTGGGGGTTGCGGAACTCCGTCGGCTTCGCCAGCTGGAAGAGGAAAACCGCAAACTGAAACAGCTGGTGGCGGATCTGAGCCTGGACAAGGCGATGCTGCAGGAGGTCATCTCAAAAAAGCTGTGAACCCCCGCCAACGGCGGGGGTGGGTGGAGCACGTCCAGCACGTGTTCCGCGTCAGTCAACGTCGGGCTTGTCGGGGTCTGTATGTCGCGCGCTCGACATGTCGCTACGTCTTCAAGAAGCGGGCAGACGAGCCCGCCATCGTCCAGCGCATGACCGAGATCGCGGGGGTACGGGTGCGTTATGGATACCGGCGCATTCACGTGCTGATGGCCCGAGAGGGCTGGCGCATCAACCACAAGCGGCTGTATCGGTTGTACACCCAGACCGGGCTCAATCTGCG